>JACMLC010000094.1 GCA_014379795.1 Pyrinomonadaceae bacterium | reverse complement strand
GGTCTTAACAGGGAATCCATCCGTTTTCACTCCGGCAAACTTTACAGACGGCAAAAACTCCGTGACGACTTACGGCGCGGAGGCACAGGCGACGCTCAGTCCATTTAAGAGCGCATGGCTGACGACGGGCATCGGTTACTTGCGCGACTCATCAAGAGATGAGTTTTCGCGTTTCGACTTTACGCCCGTCACACTCGCGCCGCGAAATTTTATCAGCGACAGAGCGACCACTCCTGATTCTGTTTACAGAAACCTGAGCTGGTTCAATCTACTGGAATATGAGCCGCGCACATGGCTGCGTCTAACCGGCGGCTTGCGCGTTGATAACTGGCAGACAGAAGCGAAGATTACACAGGGCTTTCCGCTCAGCACGGAGACAGCAATTCTGAATGCGTCTTTTGCCTCACTTACAGCTAACCCCGGCGCGGTCAACATCGGCGGCGCGAGCGGCATCATTCCACTCATCAACGGCGCGAGCGGTATCAGCACGAGTAAAACGAGCGTCACGGGTAATCTGGGAATCGTGCTGCGTCTTCCGGGCAGCCTCAATCCGTATTTTCGTTGGGGCAGTAGCTACCGCGAACCCGGCGTGACGGAGCGTTACATCCTGCGAAATTTTGGCGATCCGACTTTCAGCGTGTTGCTGGTTCCGAACACTACTTTGAAGCCGGAGAGAGGCAGCAATTTTGAGTTCGGCATCAAAATCGAGCGTCAGCGTTGGTCTGGTTCGGTTGGCTACTTTCGTAATCATCTGAAGGATTTTATTCGCAACGAATTTTCCGAGACGCTCTTTGTGCCTGCTAATCCGGCGCAGGGGCTTGAGCCTATCTCTCCGTTCTTCCCGTTTCACGGCGTGCTCTATGTGCAGCGCGGCAACACTGCGCGCGCGCGGATTCAGGGAGTTGAAGCCGCTTACGAAATAAGCTTTCACCTGGGCAGAGCAGGGAGTCTTACTCCCTATGGCACGATGGGGTGGCTCAAAGGCTCTGACTTAACGCCGGAGCAAAATGCGCTGACGCTCATCGAGACATTTTATAACCGCGATGACACCCCCTTGCGCCTGCGCGGCTCTGCCAGCGATGCTCCTTTATCCGGCATCTCTCCTTTCGGCGCACACTTTGGCGCGCGTTACAGTGACCGTAAGGGCGTCTGGCTGGCCCAATACGAAATTCGCCATCAAGCTCGCGTGACGCGCGTTGACCCGCTTGAGCTGGCGACGGCCATCTCTACTCAATATGGAAGTTTTGCCAGCCTCAGTCCATTCACGAAACATTCTCTGCGAGCCGTTTACAACTATCGCCGGGAGACATACAGAGTGTCACTGACCTTTGGCTTGGATAATCTGACAGACACGCTCTACTTCGAGCCTTTTCAAACTGCGCCCGCTCCGGGACGCTCCTTTGTCTTCGGAGCGACGATGGATTTTTTCGACTTGCTTCGACGTTGAAAGAAGGATGAAGCGATATTTCTCAATCATGTGCGGCATGTTCGCCTTCTTCCTCAGCCTCTGTTTTCTGGTCAAGGCTCTAGGCGTTCCGCTGCTGGTTGACCCGACTCCGTCGTTGAATCACGGCGGCCCGTGGGCAGCAATGCTTGGCGTGGGCCTGCTCCTCGCAGACGTAGTGTTGCCCGTTCCTTCAAGCCTTATCATGGTGGCGCATGGCGCGCTTTTTGGCGTCGTGGGTGGAACGCTGTTGTCACTTACGGGAAGCGTTGGAGCAGCCATGCTCGGCTTCTGGCTCGGCAGGCGTGGAGGAAGATTGTTAGAGCGTCTATTAACTCCGGAAGAGCGTGAGCGCGCAGACGGTTTGCTCAAACGTTGGGGAACGCTGGCGATTATCGTCACGCGTCCAGTGCCTTTATTAGCAGAGACAGTGGCAATCATGGCAGGGGCCTCCGGCATGAGTCCGGGACGAGCCGCGCTGGCTGCTGTGACTGGCTCGCTGCCTCCGGCCTTGCTCTACGCGCTGACGGGAGCGGCGGCGGCTAAATTCGAGAATGCCGCGCTGGTGTTCGGACTCGTGGTTCTCGTCGCCGGATGCTTCTGGCTGATTGGCCGCACGGTCGAACCTTATCTCGCCAGACGACGTGCGCGCTCCTAAGTCTTAATAATAGATAGAGGTGAAACCATTGACGATAGAACTCACCACTCGCGAAGATTTAATCAACACGCTGCATCTGGCCGCAGAGCTTGAGCATAATTTGATGTGCCAGTATCTGTTCGCCGCCTACACGATGAAGCGCTCAACCGATGAGGGACTCAGCGAGGTGCAACTGGAAAAGACGCGCGGCTGGGGTGGGCTGATGACGCTCGTCGCGCGGCAGGAGATGGAGCACATGGGACTTGTGCTCAACCTTCTCTCGGCCATCGGCGGCACGCCTAACTTCCAGCGTCCAAACTTCCCGCAGCGCAAAGAGGTCTACGGGAAGCTCGGCATCAAATCCGAACTGACGCGCTTCAGCAAAGACACTATCAAACGCTTTCAGGAGTTTGAAGCCCCGCATCCAGCTCCCGGCCCGGACTTCTGCAAGACGCGCGGCATCGCCAGCCGTGAGGACATCCGCGCGCAGTTGCTTGCGCCGCAAGTTTTCACGCACAGCGCGGCGCAGGCGTCCGGCGCGACGGGAGGCAGGCAGGTGCTCCTGTCCGAAATCGGCTTCACCTCTGTGCAAGACCTCTACATGAGTCTCGCTTGGGGCTTCATCATTGTAACGGAGAGAATCGGCGAGAAGAATTTATTCATCGGCGACTTTAACGCGGAGATGTGGGGCGGGCCGGGAACGCCATATGGCGAAGGCTCGATGGATGACCTCAGCCAGTATGGCTTAGACCTCATACAGGTCTGTGACCTGCACAGCGCGATTGAAGCGATTGTCGAAATTGTCGAGCAGGGTGAGGGCGTCCTCGCGCCGCCCGAATACTTAGAGCACACGCACTATTGCATCTTCACAACGATGCTCAGTCAAATGGGCGGCTTCGATGCCGCACGCCCCGTCGTGCGTAACCCTCTGACGAGCATGCACCCAGACATCACCGCGCCCGACGAAGTGAACCTCATCACGCGCCCCGAAACGCGCGAGATAGCAATCCTGTTCAATCACGCTTACGAATTGATGCTCCTGATGATGCTGTTTCTCTACGGCAGCAACAAGAAGACAAAGGCGCAAACCGTCGCGCTGATGAACGCCATTTTCTTTCCCCTGATGACGATGTTCATCCGCCCCTTAAGCGAAATTCTCACCTTGCTCCCGGCCTTCAAAGATAAGAAAGGTAACGCCGGGCCGGGGTTCGAACTCTCGAAAGACTTGCTGCTTCTGCCGCAGCCGGAAGACACTTGGAGCGAGTTTCAGAAATACTTCGACATTCTCACATGGCAGTTCGACAATCTCTGGATTTACGAGCTACGACCTGCGGACGATAAGATCGTCAAGCGGCTGCACTATATGGCAGAGAACATGCGGCGGCTGTCTGACGACTGGCGCGCGAACTGGAAAAACGTCGGAAGGGGTGAATAAAAATCATGTGGCTTTATCTTTCGTTCGAAGGTTACTTTCAGATGCGGATGGCTACCGATCCAGATCCAACGGACGAGCCGCGCGGCCTCAGCGGCTACACCTTCGCGCTGGCCGGAGAGCCGGACTTTGACAACCTTCTCCACCTGCAACCCGACGAAGAGGGCGTCTGTGAGCGCCGTTTCGGCTACGGGAAAAACGACATTGGCCCACGCGTCGGCGTGACGGTTCGGCAGGCGAAGTGGTACGACGACGAGACGCTCCGTTACAGTGAAGCGCCGGAATACCTGGACGCGCGCGTCTCCTTCGTCAAAGCCCAACTCACCGAGCGCAACGGCATCCTCATCCGCAACGACCTTTACGCCATAGACCCTTTGCGCGTTCAGGTGCGAAAAAAGCGCGGCACGCTCGTGCTCGACCGCGAAGACTTTCTTGATCCGAGCAACCCCGACCTGCCCATCATGCAGGCTACCTCCGAAATGCTTGAGCGTCGGCAACCGCAGGGCTTAACTGACAACTCCGTCGAAGTCGCCAAAGCGACGGGCTTGCCCGATGCCTCTAACGATTCCTGCATCAACAACCGGCGCATACGGCAAAGGAATCTGGAAGAACTGCTCAAGCGCACACGAAACCCGGTTGAGCGCGCCGCGCTCGAAACGCGCATCAGCCAGCTAAACATCCTCCACCGCTGGTGGGAATTGTCGCAGGGCGAACCTATTGATCGCCGCGCGCACCAGTTGACGCTGCTAGGCTACGGCTGGAGCGTGGACATCAACGGCACAGTCCACGAGAACAAAATCGGCGCGGACGAAAAAACGACCTGGCCGCTCAGCTTCTGGATGGGCGGCTTTGACGGCGACGCCCTCTGCTGCTACATCTCCGGTTATCTGTCCATCCCGCTCATGGAGAAATAGAAATGTACGAGCAGAATCAGGCACAGCAGAAGTGGCTGGAGTTGTTCATCGCACAGCACGACGCGAGCGCAGGCACGGTGCATGTGCAGCGCGGCGAAGACCTCTTCCTGACGGCGGCGCATAACATCCCGCCCGCAGTGGTCGCCATCGTGGCGCGCGTGCCTCACGGCAAAGGGATGGCTGGGATGGCTCAGGTGCAAAAGTCGCCGGTGCAGACCTGCAACCTGCAAACAGATGACACGGGCAACATCAAGCCGGGCGCAAAGGCCGTTGACGCACAGGCAGCAGTCGCATTGCCTGTGCTTGATGATGCGGGCGCGGTGCGCGCCGTCGTCGGAATAGCTTGGAGCAGGGAAGGCGAAATCACCGAGGCCGAAGAGCAAGCCATGATGAAACTCGCCGCGTCGTTACCACAATAGTCTCTAAAAAATTATTGCGATTTGAGATTAGCTGCACCCTGCCGATATGTAGCGACGAAGTGTTCACGCAAAGGCGCAAAGACGCAAAGTAAACTTTTCAAACTTACTTTGCGTCTTTGCGCCTTTGCGTGAGGTGTCTTGTTCATCAACAGTCAGGATACAGCTAATCAAAAGGGCATAAATCGCATAACTCATCGTGTGCGAGCTATGGCAGGTAAATCACGCCGAAGTGGTAAGCAATCAATTCTCCGGTGTCGTTGGGCTTAGTTTTGTCTACGAGGAAGTTGGAAGTGATGATGCCGGACGCCCCTTCAAAGAAGCCCTCCCCCCAGACTATCACCCACGACACGACGCCCGCCGTGTAAGGCTCCTCGGGGCATTTGTAAGGGGCCACGTAGCCGAGGCCGATGGAGCTAAAGTAAAGATTGTTATTACTGCCCGGCCCGCCGAAGGTGAGCTTCCCCGTCTCCGTAAAAGTTCCGGGTAGCGTGGTCGGGATCAATTTGACTTCCAGTGTCGCCGTCTCGAAATCGCCAAGCTGTTCGATGTCTCCCTGCACGCCTTTAGGGTTCATGGTTGTGGTGATACGGACGCTCGAAGCGACTATCGGCTCTGCCGTTGCCTCGGGCGCTGCGGCTTTGCGGACGAACTCAAGCGCGTAGGTCAGTCTGCGCATGCTCTTACTCTCCTATCATGTTCTGATTGCCGGTGTCCCGCCCGCGCTTTGAGCACGCGGGCGGGGTCGGATCGGTTAAAGAGAAAGGGGCTAATTTTTCACAGCGGGTCGGGGAGTTGGAAGGACGGGCCGGCGGTCGTGCCGTCGCCCAGCCCGGAAGGCGTCTGCATCAGGTTGCGCGCGATGACGCTGAGCGAGAACATGATGCCGACGGCCTGCCCGAGGTAGTCCGGCTCGCCGTTGAAGGTGCGGTGCAGGCCGTTCAGAAGCGCCTGATAGGTTTCCGCGAACTGCTTGGAGAGGATGAGCGCGCGCGAGCCGTCCGGGAACAGCGCCGCCTCCGGGTCGTCCGTCATCGCGTAGACGCCGTTGGGGTCGAAAGGGATGTGCCCGCCGGTGTAGGAGTACCCGTCCTTTCCGACGATGATGCGGCGACCGTGAACAATCTCGGAGAACTTGTAATAGTGCGCCAGCTCGCTGTCCCCATCGTCAGGATCGCGCGGCGAAGCGCCTTCGCCCTGCGACTTGATCTCGTCAATGGCACGGATTGCGTCCTCAAGGCTGTTGATGACGTAGAGCTTTCCTGTCCCAGTCCAGTCCGAGACCTGTTGGTCTGCGTGGCCGAAGGAGATCTGGCTTGCGCCACTCAAGTTCGTCAGGGACTCTTTAATCTGGTCATAGAACCAGCCGATGGTGTACGGGTTGGCCGTTCTCGGCCCGCCGGGGTAGCCGCGCATGTCCAGCGGCTCGGCGAGCTGCTTCCGGCGCGCGTCGTCCGAGCCGGTCAGCGCTTCTTTAACCTCGTTGTGGATTCTCTCGATGACGGACTCCTGAGACTTTTTCGAGCCGGCGCGGCGAGCGGCGCGCTCTGCCGGGTCCATGGTCACTTCAGGCTTCTCGATGAACATGAACACGTCGCGTATCTGCTCGATGGAGCAACGGCGCAGGCGCACGGTCAGACCGCCGAGCAGGCCGCCGGGCAGCGGGCCGGGGTAGTTCGGCACGAAGCCGGGTTTGCCTATCTGCGGGCTTCCGCCGAGGGAGACGACGATGTTGCAGACGAGCGCCATGTGCAGCATCTCCTCGATGACGACGCTGCGGATGAGTTCCGCCACTTCCTCGTTGGCTCCGGGCTTGATGCTGTAGAGCGCGGTGAGGTAAGGCGGAATGGTCGAGTGCTCCAGCTCAATGGCCTGTTGCAGCGCGACCATCAAATCTTCTTTCGAGTCGAGCTTCATGTAGAGCGGCGGCGACCCTTTGAGCCAGTTCAGGATCATATCCCGCTTCGGCTTCGAGAGATCGCGCGTGACGGGCATGTAATTGGGATCGTCGAGCGACCTGCTGAAGACGTTGAAGAGCGCCGCTGTCCGGCTGACGACGCTGGCGTAGTCGGCCAGATCGACGATGGGGCGCATCACCGGGTAGAGGTTGGCGTACTGCTCGAAGATGGGCTGCACGTCTATCATCCAGTCAGGCTCGTCCGGCGCGTCGTAGCCGGAGAAGACAAGCGCGTTGAGAATCTGGCTCGAGTTCCCTATAGCGCCGACGGGCGGCGGCTCCGGGCCGGGGCCGTAGGTGACACCGTAAATCTGCCCGTCGATGTAGCCGCGCGGGTTGCCGGGGTCTGTCGCCTTGAGCGCCACGGTGACCTTACCGTCACTTCCGGTTGTGATCGTGGCCGGCAGGGGGAGCGTCGTCTCGCCGGTTGAGTCCTCGCAGGACGGCGGCGGGACAGACAGGCTGAGTACGGTTTCGGGCTGTCCCGGGAGCGGGCCGGGCACCAGCGTGGGGTCTTGCTGGACGAACCCCTGCATGATGGTCGAGTCGTAGGCGAGGCTGATCTGTTGGCCTGCGGTGGGCTGGCCGAAGGTGGTGGCGTAAAAGGTCGTCACGTTGCTTTCGTCTTGCTGGCCCTTCTCGCCGGGGTTGAGCCTGAAGACGAACTGGTCGGCGCGCAGCCACAGGCCGTTCGGGGCCTCGGAGAGCATCGGCGCAATACCGTTGGGGCCAGACTGAACGACGCCGAGCTGAGCGCTGGCGGCCAGCTCCGCCTGCTTGGGGTCGAGCGTGTAGGAGATGATGCCAGCCGTCTTCGCATACCAGTCGTTGTCTGTGTAAGGGATGGAGCCAAGTATCACCGGTTGGGCGGGCGGGGGCGGCAGTATGGCGGCGTAGAGCGTCCCGAGGTTAATGGTCGGGCCGCCCAAAGCCTGGTCGGGGAGGCTGTTGCCCATGTCGAGCGTGAGTACGTCGCCTTCGACCTGCGCGTAGGCGGTGTTGAGCGACGGGTTAGGCGGGGGTATGGGGGGCTGGAGCGACCGGCCAGCGACAAAGTGAACCGGCTCGCCCGAGTCGTACGGCCCGATGGCGCCGACGACGCGCCCGAACGTGAACTCCGGCGCAGTCGGGTCAGCCATGTTGTAGGCGTCCACGTTGAAGCGGATGCTGAGCTGCGGCGGAGGCCCGCCAGCGCCCGCCAGCTCGCGGAGGTAGCGCGAGTTTTGCGTCCAGGTGTCGTTACCCGCTCCGACCCACTCGATGTTCGTCAGGATGCTCTGGTAGAAAGCGCCGAAGAACGAGTCGGGCTGCCCCGACGGGACGCGCACCCAGATGTCTGCGAAGGGAGCCATTTGGAAGTCGCTGCGGAAGCCGAAGACCGGCTGACTGGGGTTGGTGGGCGACGGGCTGAGCGCCACTTGGAAGCCCCAAATCTGAGAGACCATCTGCTGCTCCGAGTCGAGGTCAACAAGCTTGCCTTCGACGCGGATGTTCGAGTCGTTGACGAGCGCGCCGATGACCGGGTCTATGTTCGGGTCGTCGCACACGGTGCCGTCGCCGTAGACGACTTGACGCACGACGCAGTCGCGGAAGCGCCACGCGCCCGACCCGTTCGGGTTCCACCACCCGTTTGCCACGCCTAGCCCCCACAGTTCGTCATTAGAGCGAAAGGTTCCCGTGTCGAAGTGATGCGGGTCGTTGTTGATGGTCGAGGGGTCAGCCTGAAATCGCCCGGAGAAGACGAGGCGCGGAGTGTCCAGATAGCTCATTGAGGATACCTCACAGAGTGAAGGAAATAGAAATGCTGAGTCGGCGCGAATCTGAAGAGTCGCGTAGAGACGCACCGTGAAGACTGAAGCGATGCGGGGAGGATAACAAACTCTGCGGCAGCGCGGCAACATATTTTCGGTAGTGGGTAGTGCGAACGCATCTTAAATGAAAAGGTCAGAGCGTGAGGGCGTGTCAAGAGGTTTGTGTAAATGATCATCACTAGAGGACAGGCATCCGGTCCTCGAACAGAATCGCAAAGCGATTCAGCGCCGCCTTCCATTCTTTGATCGGCATCGTCGACTTCCGGCTGACATTCTGTAACGCCAGGTAGAGCAACTTTATCGTCGCCTCATCGGTCGGGAACGACCCGAGATTCTTAATGCTCTTCCGTAAAGACATATTCACTGATTCAATCGCATTGGTCGTGTAGATCACTCTCCGAATCTCCTCAGGATACGCGAAGAACGGGGTGATGCGGCTGGCGATTCCCGAAGCGAACCCTGGCCTGTATGTGACGATGGCTCTAGCGCTGACTTTCCCCTTCAACATCATCGTTGGACTTCCGCTCTACATGAGCGTGATTAACATCCTGTGGAGATAGAAATGCAAGTCATCAAAAGAATCGAAATCATCACGGACGCGCTGGAAATGCGAGCGGTCATTGCGCTGTTAGAGGCTCATGGAGTTTCGGGATATACCGTCATCAAAGATGTCACCGGTAAGGGCGAGCGCGGCGTCCAATCCGGCGACGATCTAACCGACGTTTTCAAGAACAGTTACTTGTTAACGACGTGCCCGCCGGAGCAAGTCGAAGAGATTGTCGAAGCCATTCGTCCTTTACTGAGAAAACGTGGGGGCGTATGTCTTGTTTCCAATGCCCAGTGGGTGATGCATTAAACATCAAAGCGCGCTCGCGCCGCCGTCTCATCTCCCACCCATTCAACAGCCGCCGATAGACCAGTCGCGGAATCTGCTTTAGTCACGCCGCCGCGCCCTTTGGGTATGGCCAGATCTCAGAAGATCATCTGTGCGCCGCGATTGCCATATGTCCTTTGATGGATTCTGCCGACCCGCTCGACCACCCGCATGGCTCTTGATGGGCGTACATCTCACGCTGATTGTTGTACAACTCATCGGAAGCATCCGGATCAAAAAGCTCTCGCCCGAGTGGCAGAGCAAATAGCATTTGTTAAGTTAAGGCTTTCGCGCCACATGCAGCGAAAGTGTGCCGAACAGCGTCATGTAACGGGCTGATTCGTGGACCTCTATAAACCCTGCGCGTCGCATCATCTCCGGCAGCGCGCCCTGCACGTTGTCTGAAGTCGTTTCCATGCCGTCGAACATCCGCCAAGGCAGTGATGCCGCGAGCATTAACGCATTATGCGGTTTGCCGAAGTCTGCGATGTGCATCTCTCCGCCGTCGCTCAGAACCCGATGCACTTCGTTAAGCGTGCGGATTTTGTTTTCATGCGTCAAATGATGAATGACAAGGCTTGAGAGTATGCGGTCGAAGGGGGCATCAGGGTATGGCAAATCATAAGACATGCCTTGATTGAAAGTAATGTCTAGTCTGGCTGCAAGAGCTTTCCGTCCCGCGATTTGAAGAATTTTGGGGTCGCCGTCCAACCCGACCACCGCAGCTTCAGGATGCGTTTCCTTGATAAGGAGAGTAAGCGTCGCCGTGCCGCAGCCGAGGTCGAGGACGCGATGATTTCTGGTGATCCGAGCCTGCTCGATGAGACGGAGCTTAAAAGTCTGCTCAGGTGTGGTCCAGCGGATGAGTGAATCGTACAGCGGAGTTAACCCGTCATAGGAAAGTGCCGGGATATAATTGTCTTTCCGCTTCTGCATGGATGCCATTATAAAGTTAGCTGCGGCAAGCCTACTATTCAGCTACACCTCAAACACAGGAACGTAAGAGAGACTGCTTGCTCTACCGGACGGAAATTCATCACCACGGAGAATTTGCGCGAGGTCATCACCAACACGAACTTTATCATGACGACTCCAACGATTCCTATCATAAGACCGGCGATGCTACGCTCAATGCAATGAAATGCTGAGGGCAGAGAAGAGTAGGAGTTCCATCTCCCAACCTGCCTTTCTTACAACTATTGACAATAGTTGATAGGAGCTTTATACTCTGCCCTCTCCTTTTGAGGTCCAGATATAGGAGTATCCCGATGCGTCGTATTCACCCTAAAATACACTTCTCCCTTGTCTGTTTTCGGCTGCTGAATGCGGCCACAATTCCATAAATCTTCGGAGATTGTTATGCATTTACCGCTTTCATTGAGACGGCGCTGGTCGTGTGCGCGACGACAGTATTCCGTCTTGTCAGTGTTCGCTGGCCTGTTCTGCTTTTTTCTATTTAGCGCCACAACTTATGCCCACGGCGTTGCCGAAGGGGACAAGGGTTACATCCAGGAAATCACCGGAGTGAATATCCTGCCCTTCATTTATCTTGGCGCTAAGCACATGTTCACAGGGTACGACCACATCCTTTTTCTGTTAGGTGTGATCTTCTTCCTCTACAAGCTCAAGGACATCGGCGTGTACGTCAGCCTCTTTGCCATCGGTCATTCTTCGACGATGCTGCTGGGAGTCTACTTCGGCACCAATATCAGCGGCTACTTGATTGACGCGATCATCGGTCTATCGGTCGTCTACAAGGCGCTCGACAACATCGGCGCTTTCCAGCGTTGGTTCGGTGTGCAGCCGAATACAAAAGCGGCGACACTCATCTTCGGCCTCTTCCACGGCTTCGGTTTGGCGACGAAGATTCAGGAGTATGAGCTATCTAGGGACGGCTTGATACCCAATATGCTGGCTTTCAATGTGGGCGTCGAAATCGGTCAACTGCTGGCGCTCGCCACGATCCTGATCGTGATGGGCTACTGGCGACGCACTGACAGCTTTCTGCGACACGCTTACACCGCCAATGTCATCATGATGATCGCCGGTTTCATGCTCATCGGCTACCAGCTCACCGGCTATTTCGTCTCATAAAATTCAAGGACTAATAATTTCGAGGAAAATTTTTATGTATAACAGCGACCTTCCAACCCGCGCCGAATTGCCCAGCAGCAAGCAACTTCTGCGTTCGACCGTCATTGCCATGATCGTTGCCACGGTGCTCCTCGTGACAGTTGTTTTGCCAAGTGAGTATGGCATTGACCCGACCCGCATTGGCCGAGTGCTCGGGCTGACACAAATGGGTGAGATTAAAATGGCCCTAGCTGCCGAGGCTGAAAAGGATAGAACTGCCGGCGCTTCACGGCCTGCCCCTGAGCAATCAGCGGATGCTTCTACCGCCCTTTCCCAGACGCCGAAGGGGGCTGACGGCGCTTTGAGGAAGGACGAGATGACCGTCACGCTAAAGCCCGGCGAGGGCGCCGAAATTAAGCTGGAGATGTCGAAGGACGCAAAAGCCAGCTACGAATGGGCGAGCGCCGGCGGCCCCGTAAATCATGACACTCACGGGGATGGCCCGGGCGGCGCCTCCCACAGCTTCAGCAAGGGCAGAGCGGTCGAACGTGACTCGGGCGAGCTGATCGCTCCCTTTGATGGTAATCACGGTTGGTTTTGGCGCAATCGCACCGAGACGGAAGTAACCATCACGCTCAAGACCAACGGTCAGTACCGTAGCATCAAGCGTGTGGTATAGGGGAATAAACCTTCTGCTGTCATGCAGCGTCTGAGCTTCTCGGACGTGTCATGACTCCGGCTTTGTCCGTCCCGGCTGCGGACAAAAGCGTGTCCGGCGCATCTTTCTGAGCGAGGCCGTAATAATGGCGTTGAGTGGCGCTTTGTATCTTCTCTACACGGCGGAAGCCGCCCACGCCACTGCCAGATAGCGAAGCCCCTTGCCGATGGCTATCCAGAGCGAGAAGACCCCGAAAGGCATTCTCATCGCGCCGGCAAGGGCGACAAGCGCGTCGCCGAGGACCGGCACCCATGAGAGGAGTAAGATGGGTTGGCCGAAACGACGCATGAGCCTGGCGCTTCGAGTCGTACTGTTCGCCGCCTCCTGTCCTCTGCCAAGAGCCTGAGCCGTGCGCCGTGCGAGCCAGTAGGTCGTACATGCGCCAAAGTAGTTCCCGACAGTCGCCACCAGCACCGGAATCGTTATCTGGTGGTAGGAGCGCACGTAGACGATGAGAGGGGCTTCCGAGCTGAGCGGCAGCACCGTGGCGGCGAGAAAGCTCCACAAGAAGAGTGTTAAGAGTGCGATTAACATAGTGTAGATGCGTTTCTCTGAGACCGGTTTTGCTCCTCTTGCTTTTCGACTATTGACAATAGTTAATGTGGGTTCTTATACTCTGCTCTCTCCCTTGTTGTCCAGAGAAGGGGAAAATATTCTGATGCATCGTATTCACCCTAAAATCACACTTCGCGGTTTCAAGCCCGGCGCGCGTGGCGCAGGTCATGTGCTCGGCGAGCTTGAGACGGCGGTCATGGAAGTGCTGTGGCGCGCTCCCGGGCAGACCGTCAACGAGGTCGAAGAACACCTGCGGCAGCGGCGCGGAAGCGCGCACACCACCGTGTTGACGACGCTCGACCGGATGCACCGCAAAGGGTATCTCTTGCGCGAGAAGCAGGGCAAGGCGTTTGTCTATACGCCGCGCTACACGCGCGAAGAGTTCGAGCGCGGCGTGGCGCAGGAAGTTTTGGGCGCGCTCCTCGGTCAATTCACGGAACCCGCGCTTTCCGCTTTCGTTGATCTGGTTGGTGAGGATGCGGGCGCGCTCAATCAGCTCGAAGAGATGATCCGGGAAAAACGGCGCGAGCTAGGTAAGAGCACGAGCGAGTAAGCAAAGGCGTTCATAGTGTTTATTATAGCCGTCGAAAATTTCATTCTCTTCAGCACCCTGCTTGCGCTGGTGGGCTTTGTCTTCGCCTGGTCGTCGCGAGCACTCTCAGCGAACGGATATTGGAAACCCCATCCGCACACTTTAACGCGCCTTTACACAGTCACGCTCGCTCTTCCGCCCGTTTTAGCCGCGTGGATCGTCGCGACCGCGCTCTTGCCTGAATCATGGCTCGGCGAAGCGTCGTTTCGCGCCGCGCACACCGCGCCCTTGCATGACTTGCATCTCCTGAGCGACTTGACCGCAAAGCTTAATCCGATGCTTGCTTACGCGACCGTTTCATTTGCGGTCTGTGCTGCCTTGTTTGCGTGCTGGTCCAGTATTCGCGGCTCCATGCGTGTTGGTCGGGTGATTCAAAAACTGGAAATGAATGCAGCCCCGCCGCCGCCGGGGCAAGTCTCCCTTGTCGAACAAACTGCGGCTCGTCATGCCCTTGACGTTGGGCTTGTGATGAGCGACTACCCGTTCACCTTCGTGTGGGGCTTCTGGCGCTCGAAACTCGTGCTCTCCTCCGGGCTGCTTCGCACGCTGACTCCGGCGGAGTTAGCCGGTGTCCTTGAGCACGAAGCGGCGCACCACACGCGTCGAGACAATCTGGCAAAACTACTGCTGTCCGCTCTAAGCTATGCCTCGCTTGCGTTCCCGCTCTCGCGTCTGATTCTGAGATGGCGCGGCGCGGAAGTGGAGTTGATCTGCGATGAGATAGCGGCAGGGCGCACGTCCGCTCCGCTGGAGGTGGCTTCCGCCCTTGTCAAACTGCGACGGCAAACTCTCACCTCAAACGAGAACAGACCGGCGGATGCTCTGGCTTCAGGGTTTGTTCCAGACGATTCGCCAAGCGTCGAGCGCCGCGTGCGCCGTCTCGTCCGTTTAGCCGACGCGGTGCCGACACAGGCACACGCCCGACTACTGTCTAAAACGCAAAATGCGGAGGCGCTCTTTATCGCTGCCGTTTTTACAACGACACTCTTCGCAGCCGCCATCTACGCGCCGCTCGCCGTGCATACGGCGGCAGAATCCATCATCCAGTTTATTAAATAGTGAGGATCGGTTTGTTGAAGCCATTTCAATTCACATTTAGTAAGCCCTTAAAAACTACCGCCTGTCGTCTTATGATGTTGATGGCTTTTGCGCTCGCGGTAATCAGCTTAGGGGCTTGTGGCGCAGAGCCGAAGGCAAAGGACGAACCTGAAGAGGAAGCCCTCGCTCGTACAGAGTTTACGAACCGCATCGAAAACTTCTTCGAGTACGACCCTCTCAAAGCCGGAAAGCAAAGCCAGTTTCTGATTCACCTGACCGATCTTTCAGACGGTACACCGGTGGAGAAAGCGGAAGTGACGCTCTCCGTACGCGCCAAAGGTGGCGTGGAAGTCGCGCAAATCAAAGCTCGCATCGGCAAAGTGACTGGTATTTATGTCGCAGACGTGAATATTCCGAGTGCGGGAGATTACGACATCGAGTTTCACATCAGGAATGAAAAGCTCGACGAGCGGATGGCTTTAACCGATTTCAAGGTGGAGTAGATCCAAACCGTGACGAAATTTTTCCGATTGTTAGCAATCATCGTGCTCGTAGTCTGGCTGACTGTCTCGGCTCTGGCACAAACAGCTACTGGGCCGTCTTCGCTGCCGCTCACGCAGGATAGCGGTGTCCTGACTCTGGAAGCTGCGACCGAGCAATTCATGCGACGCAACCTCGCGTTGGAAGCCGCACGTCTCGAAGTCGGCGTCGCCGGAACCGAAAGAATCAGTGCGCGCCTTTTCCCGCGTCCGGGATTGACGGTCAGCGCGGAGAACCTGCGAGTTTCCGGCCCGACGCAATTTAATAATCTCTACGAGGTCGGAGTCACCGTCGCGCAGCCCATCGAACTCGGCAACCGCCGGGAGCGACGCGCTGAGCTCGCCGAACGCACAGTCGCCGTGGCGGAGGCTCAGTTGACGGACGTACTCAGGCGCAGGCTGTTCGAGCTACGGCGCACCTATTACGAGACGATCCTAGCGCGCACCATCCTAAACATAGAGCGTGAGAATCGCGACAACTTCGCGGAGCTAGTGCGCTTCAACACCGTTCGCTTCGAGGAGGGCTACATCGCCGAAGGTGAGTTGCTACGTGTGCGGCTTGAGAGGGTCAAGTACGATTCGACCATCGCTCAGGCCACGCTCGCCCTGCGTCAATCGAATGTTCGACTGCTGGAGCTTCTGGGCGAGACTGATTATGGGCGAGCGGCCATGCTCGACGTGGCCGGCACACTTGAAATCCGTGACACCACTCTTGACCTTGAACAACTGCGCCGGACGGCGCTCGCGAATCGTCCCGACATCAAGGTGGCCGAAGCAGAGGTGGCGCGCGCCGAATCAGTCTTCCAATTGGAGCGTTCGCGGGCGAAAGGCGAGATCACGCCGTTCGTCGGCTATCGCAAGGTCGGGCGGGATAATACCGCGCTGGCCGGTGTGACTGTGCCTCTGCCTTTCGGCAACCGGAATCAAGGGGGCATCGCGCGAGCAGAGGCCGAGCGCCGAGTCACCGAAACGAATCTTCTATTAACGCGCAACCGCGCGCTGGCGGAAGTCGAATCCGCTTATCGGGCTTACGAAACTGCGCGCGAGCAGGTGAAGGCTTACGAGACCGGATTGCTCAAACAGGCCGATGAGTCCCGCGACATACAGCTTGCCGCTTACCGGGAAGGCGTCGTGGAATTAATCACGTTGCTTGACGCGCAGCGCACGCGCTCCGAGGTGAGGGTCAACTATTACCGCGCCTTATTCGATTATCAAACGAGTATTTTTCAGCTAGAGCTGGCGACAGGAGTGGACATCAAACAATGAGCAGACCGACAACCGACGAGCAGGTTCAGGAAAGTGAACTTGAGCACAGTGTCGAACATTCCACGGAAGACACACGCGAAGCTCGTATCGAGCAAGAAGAGACGACGATTGTGAAAGAGACTTCGCCTGCCGCCTCAAACCGTAACCGGTTATTGATCGTCGCGGCGGTGGCGCTCGTGGCGCTCTTCGCGCTCGTCTATATCTTTTTTCTACGCGGCGCGGGGAAGAAGGAGATGGCGGAAGCTCCGGCTGCCGCTAATCCGACCGGCACTGTCAAGTTCCTGATGGAGCAGCAGTGGCTCATTCGCCTGAAGCTCGCGCAGGTTGAAGAGCATACGGTCGCGCGGCAGATCACCGCCACAGGGCGGGTCGTGCCGGCGGCCAACAGCCAGGCGTTGGTGGCGCCGCCCGTCAGCGGCATCCTCGCGGGCAACCAGATGCCACGCGTCGGTCAGCGCGTCTCGCAGGGACAGACCATTGCCGTTGTGCAGCAGATAGCAACCTCCGCCGAACAGGCGCAGGTGCGCGCGGCGGCGGCGTCAGTTCAGGCGCAGAATGCACAGATTGCCGTCGAGAACGCGAGGCTTGAAGGCGAGCGGCGGTCAGCGGCGGGCGAAGTAGACACAGCGCGCGTGCGGCTTGATCTGGCACAGAAGGAGGCCGAGCGAGCAGAGCGTCTCTATGAACGAAAGGCATTCTCGCAAAGACAATTGCAGGCCGCTGATGCTGAACGCAATTCAGCGCAGGCAGCATACAACGCCGCAGTCAAACGCAGAGATGCGCTTGTCTCGGCACGCTCTGTCGCCCCGGCGAATGCACAAATCGGGAGCGCAAATTCCAGTTATACCGTGCGCGCCCCTTTGGGTGGCTACGTGACGAAAGTCAACAAGTCCATTGGCGAACAGGTCGCGCCGGGCGAAACCATCCTTGAGATCAGCAATCTTGATACGGTGTGGATTGAAGCTCCTATCTTCGAGCGAGACTTAAATCGCCTGGGCGGAAACGTCTCAGCGACTTTCACGACAGCCGCTTACCCGGAACAGGAATTCAAGGGCGTCGTGTTGGACGTGGGCGCGGTGATTGACGAAAAGACGCGCGCGGCCACAGTCGTCTTTCAGGTGCCGAATGCCGGACGCGCTCTGCGCATCGGAATGCAGGCCAACGTGCGACTGGATGCGGGCGAGTCGGTCACGGCGATGATGATCCCGAAAGAAGCAGTGCTCGATAACGAAGGCAAAAAGATCGTGTACGTGCTCCTATCGGGCGAAGAGTTCCAACGGCGCGAAGTGACGGTTGGTGACGAGTACGGGCCTCATGTGGCGATTCTTTCCGGTCTCAACCCCGGCGAGCGCGTCGTCACGCAGGGAGCTTATCAGGTCAGGTTGCAGGAACTGCGACCGGCAGATGCGGGCGTGCATTCGCATGAAACATAAACACTCCAGCAGGAGGAGGACAAGTCCTGTCACATGAGAGCTGAAGGCTGTACGTCATGTTAAATAAAATCATCCAGTGGTCGCTTCGTAACCGGCTGATGGTCATCATCGCGGCGGTCGCGCTGCTCATCTACGGCGGATACGTCGCGCTGCGCACGCCGGTTGATGTGTTCCCAGATTTGACTGCGCCCACAGTCACGATTCTCACAGAATCGCACGGTCTTGCGCCGGAGGAAGTTGAATCACTTGTCACGTTGCCCATCGAAGCGGCGATGAACGGGACGGCGGGCGTGTATCGCGTCCGCTCTAATTCGGCCATCGGCATCTCCATCGTCTTCGTCGAATTCAACCTCGACACAGACATCTACCGCGCACGCCAGCTTGTCAATGAGAAATTGCAACAAGTCCGGTTGCCTGCGGGAGTTCCGCCGCCCGTTTTGGGTCCCATCTCTTCGACGATGGGCGAGATCATGCTGATCTCGATGACGAGCAAGACGACTTCACCGATGGAGTTGCGCTCGATTGCCGATTGGACTGTGCGCCCGCGCCTGCTTGGAGTCACAGGCGTCTCTCAGGTGATGATTATCGGCGGCGACACCAAGCAGTTTCAGGTGCTCGTTGACCCGGCGAAGCTGGCGGATCACGGGCTGACGCTTGAGCAGGTTGTCGAAGCCGTCACGGCTTCGAACGCGAACGCGGCGGGCGGTTTCCTTGAGCGCACGAACGAAGAGTTCCTGATTCGAGGGCGGGCGCGCGTTTACACGCCTGAAGACCTCGCCAACTCCGTCATCACCGTGCGCGACGGCGTGCCCGTTCTCATCAGTAACGTGGCGACGGTGCAGGCGGGCGCGGCGCTGAAGCGCGGCGACGGCAGCTTTAACATGCAACCGGCGGTTGTCGCCACGATTCAGAAGCAGCCGAACGCCAACACGCTCGAAGTAACCGAACAGATTGAGACGACGCTCGCCAATTTGAAAGCGACGCTGCCGCCGGACGTGACGATTGACACGAAGGCGTTCCAGCAATCCGACTTTATCAATCGCGCTGTCGGCAACGTGCGCGCTTCAATCATCGAAGGCGGCATCATGGTGACGGTCGTGCTGTTTCTCTTCCTGTGGAACTTCCGCACGACGTTCATCTCTTTGACCGCGATTCCGCTCTCGCTCATCACGGCGATTCTCGTGATGAGCTACTTCAATATTTCGATCAATACGATGACCTTGGGCGGCCTCGCCATCGCTATCGGCGCGCTCGTGGACGATGCGATCATAGATGTCGAAAACGTCTTCCGCCGTTTGAAGCAGAACGCTCACAGCCCGACGCCCGCTCACGTGATAGATGTCATCTTCCGCGCATCGAGCGAGATCAGAAACTCGATCCTCTTTGCGACGCTCATCATCGTCATCGTCTTCCTGCCGCTCTTCTCTTTGGGCGGCTTTGAAGGTCGCATGTTCGCGCCGCTCGCCTTTGCCTATATCATCTCGATCACGGCTTCGCTCATCGTCGCGCTGACCGTGACGCCCGTGCTCTGCTACTTCCTGCTCGGTCGCTCGAAGCTGCTTCACGACGAGAAAGATTCACGCCTTGTCGCGTGGCTGAAGAAGCGCTACGCGCGAATCTTGAATTGGACGCTTCGCCATCCTTATAAAATCATCGCTTCGTCCGCCGCGATGCTGCTCGTCGCAATGCTGCTGTTCGCGTTCATGGGGCGCGAATTCCTGCCCCCGTTCAACGAAGGCACGCTGAACATCAACGCCAACATGCCGCCGGGCACCTCCCTCAAGGAATCAAACCGCATCGGCAATGTCATCGAGTCCGTCCTGCATGAAGTCCCTGAAGTCGTCTCGACGACTCGCCGCACTGGGCGTGCCGAATTGGATGAGCACGCGGCGGGCGTCAACACCAGCGAGATCGAAGTCGTGACGAAAGAGGGGAGTCGCTCTCACGCCGAGTTTATGGAAGACGTGCGCCAGCGACTCGCGCGCATCCCCGGCGTCGAGGCGGAAGTCGGCCAGCCCATCTCGCACCGCATTGACCACCTGCTCTCAGGCACGCGAGCGCAAATCGCCATCAAACTTTTCGGACCCGACCTTGCGACCTTACGCACTAAAGCTGCCGAGATACGCGACCAGATGGCGGGAGTTCCCGGCATCGTTGATCTGATCGTCGAGCCGCAAGTCGGCGTGCCGCAAGTCCAAATCAACATGAACCGCCAGGCGGCAGCAGCAGTCGGATTGAGAGCCGAAGACTTAGCCGAAACGGTTGACACAGCCTTTAACGGACACGTTGCATCGCAGGTCCTGGAAGAGCAGCGCACCTACGACGTGCTGGTGCGCCACGATGATGCGTCGCGCGAATCTGTGGAGAGCATCGAGCGCACTTTGATTGACACGCCGACGGGCGCGCGCGTTCCTATCGGGCAGGTCGCCGAAGTGAGAGTGGATCAAGGCCCGAACACCCTCAACCGCGAGAACGTTCAGCGCCGCATCATCGTTCAGGCAAACGTCGCCGATAGAGATTTGGGCAGCGTCATCAACGATGTGCGCGAGGCCATCGGAACAAAAGTCCAACTGCCGCAAGGCTACTTCGTACAGTATGGCGGGCAGTTCGAGGCGCAGGAGAAAGCCTCGCGCCTCATCACGCTGCTCTCCATCGTCGCTATCGGCGGCATCTTCCTGTTGCTCTATATCGCTTTGAAATCGGCGCGCTCAGCCGCGCTGGTGATGGCGAACCTGCCGCTGGCTTTGATCGGCGGCGTGGTGATGGTCTTCCTTTCCGGGGGAACGCTCTCCATCGCCTCACTCGTCGGCTTCATCACGCTGTTCGGCATCGCCACACGCAACGGCATCATGCTGATCTCGCATTACACGCATTTGATGGAGGAGGAGGGAGTCCCGTTTCGCGACGCGATTGTGCAGGGTTCGATGGAGAGGCTTTCGCCGATCCTGATGACGGCGATTGTCACGGGCGTCGGGTTAATTCCGCTGGCGTGGGGCGCGGGCGAGCCGGGCAAGGAGATTCAGCAGCCGATGGCTGTCGTGATCTTAGGCGGCATCGTCACTTCTACTTTCCTCAACATGATCGTGATTCCGGCCCTGTACCTGAAGTATGGCCGCGCTACAGCACAAGTGCCATCGCGTGACTATCCGCGAGAACGGGAGCTTGCTCCGGCCCGGGATTGAAAGGTATCAGCGACAACCGTTATGGACGACCTCCAATCCGCAACCGTTGAGAAGATTTCGCTCTGGCGCAATCGTGCCTTCCGCCTGCTGTTCAGCGCGCAGATCATTTCGCTGCTTGGCAGCGGTGTGACGACGGTTGGCCTTGCGCTCTTCGCCTATCAACTCACAGGCGGCGCATCCGCAACGGCTGTCATCGGCAATGCGCTGATGCTGCGCATCCTCGCCTTCCTCCTCTTCTCGCAACCGGCAGGCGTGATCGCCGACCGCCTGAGCCGCAAGAAGATACTTATCGCCGCTGATCTCCTGCGTTTCGGACTGCTGGCGCTCTTTCCATTTATCACCACCGTATGGCAGGTCTACGCCTTGATTTTTGCCATCAACGCCGTGACAGCTTTTTTTACGCCGACCTTTGAGGCGAGCATCCCTGAAATCGTCGGAGATGAGCAGTATGTCAAGGCGCTTTCGCTTTCGCGTGTCGCAGTAGATATAGAGGCAGTCGCTGCGCCCGCTGTGGCAGGCATTCTTGTGGCGCTGCTTGGCGTGCGATGGGTCTTCTGGTTCGACGGCTTCACTTATTTGGTCTCGGCATTGCTTGTCGCTGTCGTTGCGGTCCCGCATGTCTCAAAGGTCGTGACGCCGCTCTCCTTGCGCACTTTCCTTTCGGAGATCACGACTGGGACGCGCGTGCTTTTGCGCGAGCCGTCGCTGAGGCAGGCGCTTGTGCTCAGCTTCGCAGAGGCAACCGCCGGCGCGGCAGCCATCGTCGTGACGGTCGCCTATGTGCGTGACGTGCTCGGGCGAGGAGAAACATCTTTCGCGGTAATTATGGCAGGACTCGGACTCGGCTCATCGCTGGCGGCGATCATGCTGGGACGTGCGACTGGCCGTTACGAGCAGGGCGCACGCGACCGCGCTGTGCTGCACGGGCGACGGCACGCCTGGGCTGCGCGCGCGCTCATCCTTGGCGGTGTCGTGCTCGGATTGATCCTTTTACCGGGCGCGCTCAAACCGCCGCTCTTCGTCTTCGCTCTCCTCTGGATATTGAACGGTGCGGGACAGGCGCTGATCGCCATTCCGTCATCGACACTTCTGGCAGAACATACGGTCGAGAGGGAGCGTGGGCGCGCTTACGCAGCCCACTTCGCGTTGACGCACGCCTGCTGGCTCGTCACCTATCCGGCGGTCGGACACGCCGCTGTCAGATGGGGCGCGCCCACTACATTTACGGCGGCTGGTATCGTCTGCCTGCTCATCACTATTGCGGCTATTGCACTTGGCCGGGGGGCAGCGCAGGGCGCACACACGCACGAACATGATAAAGTGCCTGTTTCCGCTTAACTGTAAGGCGTCTCTGTGCCACACACTTTAATGATACGGAGAACAATCAAGATTTTCATCTGCCCGATATGATCCGTCTCCGGTTTGCGTTCGCCTCCCCGGTGAACGCATGTGGCTGCGTGGGGTGAGGAGTCGGGGGCTTAGGGTGGGGGCTGTGGGAGGCTCCCGCCCGCTCTACTGCATGTATCGCCCGGCAAAACAACACCGCAGTTTCTTTTCTCCGGAGATTGCCAGCCCATCATTTACAAAAAGCCGAGAATATAAACAAGACTGCTTTTCACGAGCGAGAGCATCCATCGTGAGTGTCTATACGTATCAAAGACCAATGAAGCTGAGCAAGGAGGTTATTTATTTGACCACATCCAATGAGTCGCCGGTTTCGTGCTCTTTAATCTGGAAGCGCAGGAATTCGTGAATGGCCCTGAGCGCCTCCGCATTAGCGGTCTTGATGCGCACTCTTCCTCCATTAATTGTGTCTTCATACTGGTAGCTGATTTCAGCTTTGAGATTGTGCATGACGGGCACGCCCGGCGGCGTCTGATCGTGTATCAGCATCGGCGCTTTGAAATTGCCTTCACCGAACATCTGCGCGATGTGTGAGAGGTGCCCTTTGATTTGTTTGACAGTCTCTGTATCCTTCTCATCTTTAGCCTCAACCTCGATAGCTCCGCCATCCTGAAGGAGGCGAAAGTGGTGAGTGGTCTTGGCCTGCGAGAATCCCATCTCGCGCTCCCCACGCTTGTTCATCTCGTCAGAGTGTTTGGAATGACCATCTGTCTTGTGCCTTTCTGTCTGTTGTTTCTCTTGCGCGGCGCATGAAGTGAAAGCTGAAATCGCAAGCGTCATGAACGCTGTGATAAGTGCCATGAAGATGTATTTGGTTTTCATTTGCGTGGTCTCCTCTTACTTTTTGATTTGAATCTGGATAAAGCGGAAGGCGAAGTCTGCATGCCAGCAGCATGACCATTGGCAGCAAGAGCTTCAAGCAGACCGGCCCTTTCACCCGCAGGGGTTTCAGCCAGTCGTATATCCCAGTCCTTGAGAGTGGAACGCAGTTCGTTCCTGAGTATCTTCAACTCACTGAGCCGCGTCTCGACCTGAGAGAGTTTCTCTTCAGCCAGTGTCCTGACCTCAGGGCACGGCGTCCCTCCCTGATCGCGCGCCGCCAGAATAGAAGCCAGTTCATCAAGCGTGAACCCGACGACCAGCGCGCGGCGCACGAGTCGCACACGTTCGAGCGCCTGCGGCGGGTAGTGGCGGTAGTTGTTATGCGAGCGGCGTGGAGCGGGCAGCACTCCTTTGCGCTCATAGTGACGCAAAGTGTCCGTGCTGACTCCCGCCAGGCGTGCCAACTCGCCGGCTCGTAAGTAATCTTTCTTGGAGTTACCGTCACTCATGCGAACAGTATAAAGTCTGGAATCGGTTCCAGGGTCAAGCATTAAACATCCTTTTCGCTAATTATAAACATTGAGGTGTAGAGCGGGACTTGAATGGTAGAATTATGTTAAAGATAACCTCCGGATCAAGTCACCGCCCTTTGAAGGGAAGCTAATCTACCAGATGAGAAATTTACGCCGTGCTTACCTGCTTGTGCTTATCTTTGCGGCAGCTTTCGTTATGAGCTGCAACCGGGGTGCTAATACTTCCACACCCATTCAGAGCACAGCGACCCCAACGGTCACCATTATGCCTGCGCTCATGGTGCGTGAAGCCATCTCTCCTGCGGGGATAGATAGCCGTGAGCCTGAACTTTATGCGACCCCTGATGGCCGGGTAATCATGAGTTGGGTGGAGAAGATCGGGGAGAAACGCGCTGCGCTGCGCTTTGCGAGCCGGGATGGAGCAGGGTGGTCTGAGCCGCGTACCATTGCGGAAGGCGACAACTGGTTCGTCAACTGGGCTGATTTTCCATCGGTCATCGCTCTCAAGGACGGCACTCTCGCTGCGCACTGGTTGGTCAAAAGCGGGCCGGGGACCTACGCCTACGATGTCAATCTTGCGCTCTCGAAAGATGGCGGCAAGACCTGGAGTAAGCCAATCATCCCGCATACGGATGGAACGCAAACCGAACATGGCTTCGTCTCGCTGGTGCCGCTCGCTGATGGGCGGCTCGGCGCGGTTTGGGTAGATGGGCGTGCCCTCAAAGATATAAAAGTGGATGAAGACGCTGGCCCGCTGCCCGTGAGCATGGCTTTGCGCTTTGCGGCGATTGATACTCAGGGCAAAGTATCTGATGAAGCAGTCCTTGATGAACGCATCTGTGAGTGCTGTCAGACATCTGCGGCGATGACAGCGGAAGGCGCAATCGCAGCCTACCGTGACCGCTCTGAGAGCGAAGTACGTGACATCTACGTCGTGCGTCAAGAGAATGGAAAATGGAGCGTGCCGCAGCCAGTGCATGCGGATGGATGGGAGATGACGGCCTGCCCTGTCAACGGGCCGTCCATTGCCGCCGATGGGCAGCGCGTAGCCGTCGCATGGTACACGGAAGCCAATGACCAGCCTCGCGTCAAGATGGCTTTCTCAAATGATGCGGGCAAGAGCTTCGGAAATCCGGTGCAGGTAGATGATGGTGATCCGGTCGGACGCGTTGATGTATTGCTTTTGGTGGATGGCTCGGCGCTCGTCGTCTGGATGTCGGGTACGGCAGAGAAGGGTGCGACAAAGGTTCGCCGCGTCCGCTCTGATGGGACTCTTGATGCAATCTCAACTGTCACCGAAACGAACATCGCGCGCTCAAGCGGTTTCCCGCGCATCGCTCGCTTGGGCAATGAAGTATTATTCGCATGGACACAATTCGGTAAACCATCGCGCGTGAGCACGGCAATAGCAAGACTTGAGTAAAGAGTAAGGCTTGGGTTGGAATTTCATCCAACTCAGCGAACAAAACTGTTCGCCACAGGTCGGTCGCCATTTAGCCCCCAAGGCTGAACGACCAGCGTGCTCGTGAGGCTACTGAGAAAATAGAAGGTTCCATCTGCGGGACGCCAAATCGTAAAGTCTGTTCGCCCGTCACCGTCATAATCTCCCGGCGCAGCCAAATCGCCAGTCGTTCCCCACTGCTGTCCCATCAGCAAGCCATCTGAGCTGCGAAGAACGTAAAAGGTGCGAACGCTCTCGCGGTAAACAGCTATGTCGCTTCTGCCGTCTCCGTCATAATCTCCCGGCACGACCTTGTCTGTGCCTGCACCCCAACTTTGAGTCAGCAGGGAACCGGATGAACTGCGCAGGATGTAGAAGACGCCAGCATCCGCTCCGCTCGTGCGGCGCACAGCGAAGTCAGTCTTGCCGTCTCCATCGTAATCTCCGGGCGCAGGTGTATCGTTACTAATACCCCATTGCTGGGCTATCATCTGGCCGTTATTTCTCAAGACATAAAAAGTCCCTTCGCCCGGACGCCAGACATTGAAGTCGGCGATCTCGTTGCCATCGAAATCACCCTGAATTGGAACATCGCTTGCTGTTCCCCACTGCCGGGTAAAGAAAGTGTTATTTGAGCTTCGCAAAATATAGAATGTGCTTTGTGTTGGTCGCCAGACTGCCGTGTCCGTCTTGCCATCGCCATCGTAATCTTCGGGGACTAGAACATCCGTGCTGACGCCCCACTGCTGCGCGCTCATTGTGCCGTTAATGCTCTGGCGTGTGTGCCAGACGCCTGTCGTGGGGCGGAAGACTGAGAAGTCAGAAGAATTATCCCCATTAAAATTAAACTGCCTGCTGCTGGAATAGCGATTGATGCCCCAACTAAGAGAGATGCCGCCGACCGTCGTATCAAGACCGTCAATCGCAATGTAATAAGTCGTCCCGGAAGATGCCATGAAGATGACACTGCTGCGCAGAATGCCCGGTGAGATAGCGTTGGTGTTGACTACGGAAAGGGCATTGACTGCCGAGCCGGTATAAACAGCCATCGTGACTGTAGACAAGGCACTGCCAGCCGTACTGAAGCGCATGCTCAGATTGGCGGGAGCCGTCCACACATACCAAATCGAATTCACCGGGAAAGAACTGCTGGCATGATTGGGTTCGCCTGTCTCTCCGGTAGCTTCGACATTGGTGCCAGTCGTCGCTCCCGTTACCCCGCTAATCACCTGTGCATTAGCGAAATTGTCATTAGCAGGCGGGGCAAAGTCGGTTCCCTGTAATATGGGTGCGGAGCGCAGAGGTATGTTCCACCAAATGATTCCGCAAAAAGCAATGACTAATAGGAATAATGGTCGGCTGTAACTTTTCATAGTATCTCCCTCTACTCTTTAAGTAGAGCGATATGGTAAGCGGCCTACGAGAGACGGTTGGTTCTATCCGGCTTGAAGGATGAGATGGTAATCCAAAAACCACGTATATGTCACTATCAATTCTTGCGGCTGCAATCGCGGTGTTGAATCAACTTTCCTTAAACCTCATTAGATAAGTCTCTACCTCACTTAAAAAATAAATTCATCTTCCCTCTTGACACTGTACCCGACTACAGGGTTTACACTACAGCTAATTCAATGGACGAGGAGAGAGACCACAATGAGGAGCCTGCCACGACAAACAGTGATGGTAGATGAGGAGCAGCAGCAGACGATGCTCAAGATCGGCGATGTCGCCAAGCTCTCAGGCATCGGCATCGAGGCGCTCCGTTTTTATGAAAAGAGCGGGTTGCTGGATAAGCCCGCTCGCACATATAGCGGTTATCGCGTCTATTCGCGGGACGTGCTTGAGCGGCTGGCATTTATCAAGCAGGCGCAGGCGCTCGGATTCTCGCTCGCTGAAATTCGCCGCATTGTCGACGACGCACGAATGGGACACAGCCCTTGCGATGAAGTACGAGAGATCGTTAGGCGGCGTCTGGCGGAAGTTGAAGAGCGTATTAGTGAACTCAAGCGTTACCGCAAATCTATCGCCGTGACGCTGGAAGAATGGGATCGCGTCGGCCAAGCTCCCGGACATATCTGCGGCCTGATAGAGGGCGCGCATGTCGAACATACGGCGAGCGTCGGGAAGAAATTAAACAGGAAGAAGAGAAATAAGTAAGGCGACGAATAAAGGGGATAACGAGGCCGAAGAACACTTCGGGAAGGATGGGGAAGATGGCAACCAAAGCCAAACAGGTTCACGTTGACCCAATCTGCGGGATGACGGTTGATCCAGAGCGCGCGGCAGGCGTGAGCGAGAGGGATGGGCAGATGTATTACTTCTGCTCGAAGGGGTGCAAAGAGAAGTTCGACGCTGGTGTAGGGACTAACACAACCCAAGCGGCGCATCGTGACCATGTTGCTTATCAGGCTGCTCCCTCACAGCCGCAAACTGCTCCAGCGCACAGCGAGCATGCTCACCATCAAGCTGAGGCTCTGTCCGAAGCAGATGCCGAAGAAGCGCAAGAGCAGAGCTATCGGACGATGATGCGTAAGTTCTGGTTTGCCACGGCGGTTGGCATCCCTCTCCTGCTCCTGATGTTCGCAGAGTTCGTGCCGGAATGGCGTCATGCGTTGATGCCTTATCACAGAGCCATCGGCATCGTCTCGGCCATCGTCACGCTGCCGGTGCTGGCATGGTCGGGCAGCCAGTTCTTTGCGGGCGCGTGGAACGGCTTTCGTAATCACAACACGAATATGGACACGCTGGTCGCGCTCGGCACAGGCGCGGCATGGGCTTATTCAACAGTTGTTGCGCTTGCGCCCAATCTCTTTCCGGCGGGCACAGCCGGGATGTATTTCGAGGTGGCGGTGATCGTCATCGCGCTTATCCTGCTCGGACAGGCGTTGGAGATAAGAGCCAAGCGGCGTTCTTCTGCCGCCATCAGAAAGCTGCTCGAACTACAGGCTAAGACGGCGCGCGTCATCCGTGATGGCCGTGAGATGGATGTGCCCATCGAAGAGGTCGTAGTCGGTGATACGGTACTCGTCAGGCCGGGAGAGAAAGTTCCTGTGGATGGCATCATCCTCGAAGGCGAATCGGCAATTGATGAATCGGTGGTGACGGGCGAGTCCGTGCCGGTGGATAAGAAGCCGAAAGATACTGTCATCGGCTCTAGCGTGAACAAGACCGGGGCGTTCACTTTTCGCGCGACAAAGGTCGGCAAGGAGACTGCACTCGCTCGCATCGTCGAGATGGTCGAGCGGGCGCAGAACTCGAAGCCTCCCATCGGGCGGCTTGTGGATAAAATCTCATCTTACTTTGTGCCATCGGTGATGATTATCGCCATCCTCACTTTTCTCGCGTGGTTCAACTTTGGCCCGGAGCCTGTGTGGAACTATTCGATTGTCACGATGGTCTCCGTGCTGGTCATCGCATGCCCCTGTGCTCTGGGTTTAGCCACTCCGATCAGCTTGATGGTTGGAGTCGGTAAAGCTGCCGAATACGGTGTGCTGATTCGCAATGGAGAGGCTCTCGAAACAGCATCCCAGCTAACTACCATCGTGCTTGATAAGACCGGGACGATTACCAAAGGAAAACCTGAGTTGACGGATGTCCTGCCGCTCGGAGTCTCCGACGAAGCAGAACTCCTGAGATTGGCGGCAATCGCAGACCGGCGTAGCGAGCACCCTCTGGCAGAGGCTATCGTTGAAGGCGCACGCAAGCGCGGAATAAATCTCGCTGAGCCTGAAGATTTTAATGCAGTGCCGGGACACGGCGTCGAGGCGACGGTTGAAGGACGGCGAGTGTTGGTCGGCAACCTTAAGCTGATGAAACGAGAGAACGTAGATGTGGATGCGTTCGAGCAGCAAGCAGCCCGCCTCGCCGATGAAGGCAAGACGCCCAT
The DNA here is from genome assembly GCA_014379795.1 of Pyrinomonadaceae bacterium. GTDB lineage: Bacteria > Acidobacteriota > Blastocatellia > Pyrinomonadales > Pyrinomonadaceae > JACMLC01. The sequence continues at coordinate 4,711 of JACMLC010000094.1, read as the reverse complement.
GTTCGTCGCGGTGGACGGCAAGCCCGCCGGAGTCATCGGAGTCGCAGATACGATTAAAGAGGATTCCGTCGCGGCGATCCGCGCGCTTGAACAAATGGGCATCGAGGTCGTGATGATCACCGGCGATAACGAGCGCACGGCAAAGGCCATCGCGCGTCAGGTCGGCATCACGCGTGTGCTGGCGGAGGTGTTGCCGGAAGAGAAGGCGCAGCAGATAGAAAAGCTGCAAGCAGAGAGTGGCGCACTGGTCGGGATGGTGGGTGATGGAATCAACGATGCTCCGGCGTTGGCACAGGCAAATGTGGGCTTTGCCATTGGTACAGGAACTGATGTGGCGATTGAGGCCGCAGACGTGACGCTCGTCGGCGGAAGTTTATGGGGAGTCGTCACCGCCATTGAAACCTCGCGTGCGACTCTGAGGAATATCAAACAGAATCTATTCGGGGCTTTTATTTATAACGTGCTCGGCATCCCTCTGGCTGCCGGAGCGTTGTATCCGATTTTCCGTATCTTGCTGTCGCCGATCATCGCGGGGGCGGCAATGGCCGCATCAAGCATTACCGTAGTGACAAACGCTAACCGGCTGCGGCTCTTTGGGCCGCGCCGCGTCAGGGAGATGCAATCATGAATACGACAAATGTGATCGTGACCCTCGTGGGGCTTGGAATCATCGGCTGGATCATCTGGTACTTCTGGTTGTGGAAGGGCGAATCAGTGGCCGCGCGCAGTTCGGAGCGAGGCGTGCAGGAGATTGATGTAACGGTCAAGGGAGGCTACCAGCCTTCCATCATCACAGCCAAAGCCGGACAAGTGCTCCGCTTGAACTTCACGCGCCGCGAATCAACGCCGTGCGGTGAGGAAGTCATACTGCCGGATTTCGGCAAACGCGCACACCTGCCGCAGGACAGAACGGTTCCGGTTGAGATTAGGCCGGAGAAGCCTGGAGAGTATGAGTTCACCTGCGGGATGAATATGTATCGAGGCAAGCTGATTGTTCAGTAAATGGCAAAGGGATTTCAGATGTAAGAGAGTGTTAGTGCAACCTGAACCGGCTTCTCACACTCTAAAACGGGTTTAGGCATGGACTAGCTCGCGCGCATAGTTTAGAATAATAGGATTCAATGAAAAGAGTTCTGCTCATCCTTATCATCTCTCTGCTCTTTGTGAGTGGCTGGGGAGTTGTGTTTGCGGATACGCTCTGCCCGCACAAGCAAGCCCGCCGCGCTCATGAAAGGATCGAAACCGTAGCTCAGCACAGAGAGGGTTCGTCGTGTCATGAAGAGATGGCGAGCGATGAGGCGGAAGCCATTGAGCCGCCAGATGCCGAAGAAGAGGCGCAAAGAGCCTCATTCGAAGGACAGACAGGGCCATGCACACATTGCATAACCAACCCTGAAACTCCGGCTAACCTTTTGGTCTTCACGCGCGTAGCGGAACTTTCAAAGCGTGATGCCGGCGTCCCGGTGCTGCCGCCATCCGGTTTTCTTTCGTCGTTCGCAACCTCGTTTGCGCCGCCCGTGCAGGCCAGACAGCACGCGCCGCCCGGCACACTCTCGCGCAGGCATCTCCTCCTCAATGTTTTCCTAATCTAAAACCCCTTCGAAAATGTTTCAGTCGCAAAGACTGGAAGCGCACATCCGTGTCTAAAGAGCCCAAGCTTTAGAGCGAGGAGCGTGAGTGGGCTGCCTATCAGCTCGCTTGCGTTCTCCATCAATCATTTTCGAGGGGAATCATGAACAAACAGAATGTAGGAAGGAAGCTGTGTACGCTCTTCGTCATGGCTCTGCTTTTCGTCTCAGCCCTCCCGTTTGCCAGAGCGCAAGAAGGTCATGAAGGGCACGACATGAGCAAGATGGGCAAACCCAAACCAAAGCCTGCGAAGAAGCCCAAGCCAAAACCGAGACCCAAACCAACGACGACGACGCAGCAACCGACATCACCAAGAGACGACATGCAGGAGGTGAAGGTGAGCGCAAGCCCTGCTCCAACTCCGACGCCAGAGTCCAGTCCCTCGCCCTCCCCGACCCCTGTGGATCATTCTCAAATGCCGGGGATGGGTCGAATACCTCTACCCGCCCCAACAACTCCGCGTGAAGCTCTCCCGGCCTTGCCGCAGAGTCCGATTCCAGCCGGGCCGGTTATCAGGTTGGAAGAGCTTGAAGCGATGGCGACACAAAACAACCCGACGCTCGCTCAGGCCGATGCTGCTGTTCGAGCCGCGGAGGGGCGCAGGCGTCAGGCGGGGCTTTGGCCCAACCCGGTCGTCGGCTACTTCGCCGAAGAACTCGCCTTCCGCAATCCGGGCGAGACCAGCGAGCACGGCGTATTTATCGAGCAGAATATTCTGCTGGGCGGGAAACTCAGTAAGGCGCGCCGAGTCATGGCACGCGAGGTTGAGCAGTCGCAGACCATCGCCGAGGCGCAACGACTACGCGTCCTCAACTCGATCCGCGTCCTCTACTTCGAGACCCTGGGAGCACAGCGACTGGTTGAGCTGCGTGGCGACCTGGCGCGACTGACACGCGAGGCGGTGGAAATTACCGCGGAACTACACAACGTCGGCCAGGCCGACACGCCCGATCAATTGGGGATCGAGATTGAAGCCGAGAGAGCAGCGATTGAACTCTTGCAGGCTCACACCGATTGGGAGCAGTCCTGGCGCACTCTTTCCGCGATGATCGGCAAACCCGATCTGAGTCCGGGGCGGCTGGCGGGCAATTTGGAAGAGCAGGAAATGACGCTCGACCAGGAGACCATCCTCTCGACACTGCTGCGAGATAGTCCTGAGCTGAGGGTGGCGCAGACGGGCGTCGCTCGCGCGCAGGCGGTGATTGACCGGGCACGTGCCGAACGCATCCCGGACCTCTTTGTGCGCGGAGGAGTGGGTTACAACTACGAACGCATCGAGCCGATCCCCCCGCAAGTCCTAAGCGGAAGAAAAGGCTGGGAAAGCCGTCTCGAATTCGGTATCACGCTTCCCATCTTCAACCGAAATCAGGGCGGCATCGCCACCGCCGAGGCCGAACAAGCCATTGCGGAGCGTGATCTACAGCGCCTGCAACTGCTCTTGCGCTCGCGGTTCGCTTCCGCTTTCCGCGAATACCGTCACTCGCAGCAGATTGTCGAGAAGTATCGCACCCAGATCATCCCGAGGGCGCGTCGGGCCTACGAGATGTATCTCTCGAACTTCAGCCAGATGGCCGCCTCCTACCCGCAGGTCTTAATCGCGCAGCGCACGCTCTTCCAGGTTGAGGTGGAATACGCGCGCGCGCTCATCGGCATGAGGCAGAGCCTCGTGGGCATCAGAGGATTCCTCTTAACGGGAGGCTTAGAGGGGATTGCCAGGCCCGGTGAGCTTGGTGGAGAAGGCACCGAAGGGTTCCAGCTCAGAACACCGAATGAAGTCACGGGCGATTCTGACAACCCTTAATCGTGTCACCGCTGGCCATGAAAAGTTTTGAACAAGTACAGGAGTAACTAAATGAATAACAGCAGACGAAATTTTCTCAGGCGCTCATCGCTCGTCGCCGCCGGCACTGTGCTGGCAAGCTCGAAGGCCGTTCAAGCGCAGCACGAGGGGCATGTGATGCCGCAGCAACAGCAGCAAGCTCCGCCTAAAGCCGACAACAGGCAGCCTAATTCCGCCGGGATTGTTCCCGTGCAAACGCCGGACATCCCGCACCTCCCGTGGACGATGGACGGCAACGTGAAGGTCTTTCACCTGACGGCGGAGGTCGTGAAAACACAGCTCCTTCCCATCAGGGAAATGTACGGGTGGGGCTACAACGGCAGCGTGCCCGGCCCGACCATCGAAGTCAACGAAGGCGACCATGTGCGCATAGTCTTTCACAATAAGCTGCCGGAGGGGACGACCGTTCACTGGCACGGGCTTGAAGTTCCGCTTGAGATGGACGGCGTCCCCTTTATCAGCCAGCCGATGGTCTTACCCGGCGGGACGTTCACTTATGAGTTCGTGCTGCGCCAGAACGGCACCTTCTTCTACCACTCGCACGGGGCGATGCAGGAGATGATGGGTATGATCGGCCTCTTCATCATCCACCCGAAAGAGCCGTACTCGCCGCGCGTGGATAAGGATTTCGGGCTAATCCTGCAAGAGTGGGCGCTGCTCCCGAATAATCCGGTCCCGAACACGCTGGCGATGGAGTTCAACTGGCTGACCATCAACGGCAAGGCCGGACCCGCGACCACGCCTCTGATCGTCAAACTCGGAGAGCGCGTGCGCATACGCATGGTCAATCTCGGCATGGATCATCACCCCATGCACATTCACGGCAACCAGTTCTATGTTACGGGCACGGAGGGTGGCCGCATCCCTGAGACGGCATGGTTTCCCGGCAACACGGTGCTCGTCGGCGTGGCGCAGGCGCGCGATATAGAGTTCGACGCTATCTATCCGGGCGAGTGGATGCTGCACTGCCACCTGCCGCACCACATGATGAACCAGATGGTCTCGATGGTCGGCCCGATAGGTAGCGTCAGCAAAGGCACTGAGACCGGCGGCGGGATGGAAGAGGGCATGGGCGTAGTGCGGCAGGGCAACGCCCTTTCGGAAGACCTGGGACCGAAGATGGGGCGCGGAATGGGAATGGACGCGAAGGAGAAGAACGTCTCGAATCTCGTCGGTCAGGACAGGAAAGATCAGGATAGGAAGAAGGTGCCGGGTTACCCGCAGGACATGATCATGATCATG
>JACMLC010000093.1 GCA_014379795.1 Pyrinomonadaceae bacterium | reverse complement strand
GCCGCGTAATAATCTTCGGACGAGCGGCGCAAGGGGGCTGCTGAGCCGATCAAAACGTCTACGTTGGCTTTGTCTTTGAGCAGCACGACTTCGCGCCGCGCTGTGGTCTGCGGCAAGGGGTCTGTGACGTTCACATCAATGCTCTCAGTCCCCTTGAAAGAGTCGAATATCTTGGCGAACTGTTCGCGCACTGCTGCCGCATCAACATCGCCCACGATTGTCAGAATCAGAGAGCGTCCGCCGTATCTGGCGGCGTGAAAATTTTTCACGTCCTCGACCGTGATGGAATTGATGCTATTGATGAGGCTGTCGCCGGGCGGCACGTAGTACGGATTGGCCTCATCGAAAAGCAGTTCGCTCAAACGCTCGTAGCCGCGATAACGCGTGTTGGCTTGCTGCTCTTGAATCGAAGCGATGATTTGCTGCTTTAATTTTTCCAACTCGTCTGCGGGAAAAGCAGGCTCGCGCAATTCTTCTGCGAGCGTCGAGAGGACGAGCGGCAAGTCTTGCGTCAAAGAGCGCGCGGCGATATTGACTGCAAAGGGGTCTGTCGAAAAATCTATATCCGCGCCGACCGATTCAAGCTCGCCCGCGATGTCCAGCTTGCTGCGCGAGAGGCTTCCGCGCGAGAGCATCTCGGCTGTAATCTGCGCGAGGCCGGGTTTGTCGCGCGGCTCGAAAAAAGAGCCTGCGCGCAAAGAGCCGCGCAAACTGACGGTCGGCGTCGCGCGATTTTCGAGCATCAACAAGGTTGCGCCGTTCTCTAATTGATGGCGAATGATGCGCTTGGCAAAGCTCGTCTGGCCGACGCTCTGCGGCGTGTTGGCCTCAGCCGCATCGGATGATTTGCTGCCGCGCGCGGAAATCCCTTGTTGCTCTAACTCCTGCGGCGTGGTCGCGCCGCCCTTTTCAGTCATCAATGACGCATCCGTAACTTCTCCGGCAGCGCCGCGATTTTCTATATCCGGCTCGTCATAAAATTTTACGCCGCGCGGAAAGAGCGCGCGTGCCTCGCTCTGATTCGGTTGCGAGCCGCCGTTGCCGTTGCTTGCCGTCGCCTGCTTTGGAATAAAGCGCCCGACGGTTCGATTGTCTTCATCGAAATAAGCTTGAGCGACGCGCTGCACGTCCTTACCTGTGACCTTCGAGATGTTTGATGAGTAGTCTTTGTAAAAACGCCAGTCCGCGACGGCCTCTGCTTCGGACATCTGGACTGCGATGTTGAATGTGCCGTCGCGCCCGAATGCCTCTGCCGCGAGAATCTGCCTTTTCGCTTTCTCGACTTCGGCAGTCGTCAAACCTTCTTCCGCGACGCGCTGCAATTCAGAGAGGATGACCGTTTCAACCTCCTGCGCCTCGACGCCGGGAGAGACCATCGCATAAACATTGAAAAGTCCGGGATCGCGGTGCTGGTCACAGTTGGTGTCAACGCTGACGGCCAGTTCTTTTTCGACCAGAGCCTGATAGAGACGGCTGGTGACGCCGTTCGACATCGCTGCCGAAAGCACGATGAGCGGATAAATGTCGTTCAACGCGGGCGGGTTGGCGGCGCGCAACGCCAGCTCTGCATTCGAGAGCGTGTTCATCTGTCCCAAGACGCCGGGTGTGTGAAAAGCTATCTGCACTAAGGCCAGCTCGCCCGCGCGACGAATCACAAGGCGACGCTCGCCCTGTTGCGGCGGCTCGTCCGTGTAGACTTCCGGGATTGATTTTTCCGAAGCCGGATGCGCGCCGAAATAGTTGTTGATTAACTCAAGCGCGCTCTCGCGCTCAAAGTCTCCGACGATGATGGCCGTCGCGTTGTTCGGATGATAAAAGGTGTCGAAAAATTCTTTGAGGCGCTCTGTCGGCACGCCTTCCACGTCTGCGCGCCAGCCGATGGTCGGATGATGATAGGGATGCTCACGAAAGGCTGCGGCATAGACGGCTTCGTCCAGAACTTCAGATGGCTCGTTCTGCCCGCGCTCAAGCTCGTTGCGCACGACGGTCATCTCGGACTGCCGGTCGCTGTCCGCGATAAAAGAGTTGCGCATCCTGTCCGCTTCGAGCTTGATTGCCAATTCGATCTGGTCTGACGGCACGGTCTCGAAATAATTTGTGCGGTCGTACCAAGTGGTCGCGTTAAAATCCGCGCCGATTTTTTGCAGGGTCGCGGCAATCTGCGTGTTCTGCTCTTTGTTAAAAGTCGGCGTGCCCTTGAACATCATGTGCTCTAAGAGATGCGTAGAGCCTGTGTAACCGACAGCCTCGTTGCGCGAGCCGACTTTGTAAAGCACCATGACTGTGACGACCGGCGCGACGCGGTTTTCTACCAGCAGCGTCTTCATCCCATTCGCCAAACTGTATTCACTGATTCCTTCTTCTTCAGTCACAAACGTGACGCCTGCGGGCAATCTTTCCTGCAAAGTGTCAATCTCCTTCAAAAATTTAATTGCGGGCGATAAATATCAAGCGAGCTGTTAAATAATCCGGCTGGGCCAATGCAAATTTCCGTATGGCCTCAAAACCCATTGTCATCTATCTTCTGCGCGAATGCGAGTGCTGAAGAGCCTTCTCTTTAAAGAATGAGCCGCGCGAGCGCACAAAAACGCCAAGACAAAGATACAGCTATTCTTTTGCGGTTTCTGCGCCTTTTTGTGGCAATACTTTTCTATCTTCCGGCGGATCGCCTTGCGCCCTCCTGCTTGACAATCTGAAACCGCAGATTAGAATACTCCGGAGCCTTTCGAGGCTCAAAGGAGATGTGGCCGAGTGGCTGAAGGCGGCGGTTTGCTAAACCGTTATGGGTCAAAAGCCCATCGCAGGTTCGAATCCTGTCATCTCCGCCAGCAACTTCAGTGACGAGTGACAAGTGACGAGTGACAAGGTTTTCCTCTTTGCCCCTCGTAATTGTCACTCGTTGCTATTTTAGAGCGACGAGCAGCTAAAGCCTTTGTCTCGTTACTTGTCACTTGTCACTTATCACTGCACTTATGATTCGCGTTCGTTTCGCACCATCGCCAACCGGCTATCTGCACATCGGGTCTGCGCGCACGGCTCTGTTTAACTGGCTCTACGCGCGTCGTAACGGCGGCAAGTTTCTGCTGCGCATCGAAGACACGGACTTGCAACGCTCGACTGAGGCTTCGACGCGCTCGATCATAGAGGGCCTTGAATGGCTCGGCCTCGATTACGACGAAGAGATAATTTTTCAGTCCGGCAACGCAGACAAGCATCGCGCGGCGGCTTTGCGGCTTATCAATGAAGGCACAGCCTATCGTGATTTCACGCCGAAAGAAGTGCGCTCGGACGCGACCGTCAAAGAGGGCATCGCTGAGCGCGCACGCGCGCACGCGGCAGAGGGCGTGAATCATCGCAGCAATCCTTACCGCGAGCTTTCTCAGGAAGAATCAAATCTCCGGGCAGAAGCAGGAGAGCCGTTCGCTGTGCGCTTGAAAGTCCCGAGCGAGGGACGCACGCATTTTACAGATGCAGTGTACGGCGAGCAGGAGCGCGATTATACGGAGATTGAAGACCTTGTGCTGCTGCGCTCTGACGGCCACCCGCTCTACAATTTGTCTGTCGTGCTTGACGACATAGAAATGAATATCACAGACGTGATACGCGGGCAGGATCACCTGACGAACACGCATAAACAAATTTTGATTTACGAGGCTCTGGGCCAGAGTGCGCCGCGCTTTGCGCATCTGCCGCTGATTCTCGCGCCGAACAAGGGCAAGCTCTCAAAGCGCAAGCACGGCGAGGTCGTCTCTCTAACAACCTATCGTGATAAGGGTTTTGTGCCAGTGGCCTTTCGCAACTTCCTAGCCCTTCTCGGATGGTCGCCCGCAACGGAGCAGGAGTTGATGACGCTCGAAGAGTTGAGAGAAAAATTCTCGCTCGAAGGCATACATCGCTCCAACGCCGTCTTCAACTTTAACGAAACAGACCCGCGTCGCTGGACTGACGACAAAGCCGTTTGGATGAACGCCGAATACATACGCACGATGCCCATCGCAGAGCTGTCCCCGATGGTCAAAGCGGAATTGAGAGCGAACAAATTGTGGCGCGAAGAATATGAAGATGATGACCGCGTTTGGTTCGAACGTGCGGTTGATTTGATTCGCCAGCGATTCTTTACCCTCAAGGATTTTTCGGAGCAGGGACGCGCGTACTTCTCAGACGATTTCGATTTTGACGAAGCGGCTGTCAAAAAGAATCTTTTGAAAGAGCCGCGCTTGAAAGAGCTGCTGCCCGCGATGGCGTTGCGGATGGAAGCAGTCGAGCCTTTTAATGTTGAGACGAGCGAACAAGCCTTACGCGCCTTCGCGGACGAAGCGGGCGTCAAGGCCGGTCTGCTCATCAATGCTTCGCGCACGATGCTGACGGGGCAATCGGTCGGCCCCTCAATGTTTGAAGTTTTTGAGATTCTCGGACAAGAGCGATGCGTCACGCGCTTGCGGAGCGGCGCGCCGTGGTTCGATTATCAGGAACAGCCCGGTGATGTCTGAGATTTTTTTTTCAGGCTTAGAGGATTTAATCATGATTAAGAAATTAACTTTCGTCGTCCTGCTGACGCTTGCATTGGCTTCGCTGGCTGAGGCGCAGACGACCAATACTCCTTCGCCCGCGACGCGCAAGCGAACCGTCAATGCTACCCCGAACCCGCAGCCGTCTACAGCGCAGGACGAGGCCACGAAACAAACTGGGAACAAGCAGGCGGCAAAGAAGAAAGACCCCGCCTCGCCGAATGTTTTGGAAGTTTTTGAAGCGTTGCTCGACGGCATCCGCGCCGCAGACGTGAAGGTCGTGACCGGCATTTACTGGAACTCGCCGCAGCTCGTGCTCTTTAACAACAACGGCACAGTGACCAAAGGCTGGGAGCAGATGCGCAAGAACCGCGATAGCTCTTATCCGGATATGAAAGATGTCGTGCTCGAAGTGCGCGATGTGCGCGTGCAGATGCTCGGGCGCGAGGGCGCGCTCATCACCTGCCAGTGGACGCAGTCGCAAAATTTTCGCGGCGCAGAAGAAACAGCTTCGGGACGCATGACTCTGGCCTTTAAGCTGGTCGGCAAAGCATGGAAGGCGATTCACCTGCACACCTCGCCGGACGCTCCAGACCCGTCACGCGTGATGCCATCAGAGCAGACAACGCCCGCACCGAAACCTTAAAGTGACAGTCAGCTAAAATCGAAGTTTTAACGCAAAGAGCGCAAAGACGATTTCGCAAAGAACGCAGAGGAGAAAACAAAACTTTGCGTTCTTTGCGAAAAAACTTTGCGCTCTTTGCGTTTAAAACTCCCTTGAGGTTTCACTTACTGACAGCTTGCCGGTCAAGATAATCGAGCAGCACGTTCGACATCACTTTCGCCCCGACGACCAGACTCTCTTCGTCAACATCAAACTCCGCTGTATGAAGCGCCGCCGTGATTCCCTTGCTGCGATTGCCGACGCCGAGGAAATAATAGAAGCCCGGAATGACTCGCTGGTAATAAGCGAAATCTTCCGCGATCATCATCGGTTTGATTGATTTGACATTCGCTTCTTTAAGCACACGGCGCAGGGTCGGCAAAGTCTCTTCGACAAGCTGCGGTTCGTTAAATGTGACCGCTGCGTTCTCTTCAAACTTCAGCTCGGAAGTCGCCCCGTAAGCCGAAGTGATGCCCGTTAGCGTCTCCTTCATCAACTGCTTCGCGCGCGCACGCACCTCTTCATTCAAGGTACGCATAGTGCCTTCGAGCTTGACTTCATCCGCGAGGATGTTGAAACGATTGCCTCCCTGAATGATGCCGATGCTGATGACGAGCGGCTCTGTCATGTCTATCCGGCGGCTGCGAATGGTTTGCAGCGCGATGACACATTCCGCCGCGACGACCACGGCATCAATCCCCTGTTGCGGCTGCGCGCCGTGCGAACGCTTGCCGCGAATCGTGATATGAAATTTATCTGACGAAGCCATCGCCGCGCCGCTCTGGTAAACGACCTGCCCGGCCTCTGCTTCAGGCCAGGTGTGCAGGCCGAAGATGGCGCGCGGGCGCGGATTCTCAAGCGCGCCTTCTTTAATCATCAAAGCCGCGCCGCCTTCTTCGCCAGCGGGCGGGCCTTCCTCTGCGGGTTGAAAGATAAATTTGATAGTGCCGGAAATCTCCGAGCGCATTTTGGTCAAAATCTCCGCGACGCCAAGCTGAACGGTCGTATGCACGTCATGCCCGCAGGCGTGCTTGACGCCGGGGGTCTGAGATTTGTATGGCACGTCTATCGTCTCTTGAATCGGCAGCGCGTCCATGTCCGCGCGGACGGCGACGACCGCCCCGGGCTTCGCGCCTTTCAAGAGCGCGGTCACGCCGTATTTGCCGACGCCCGTTTTCACTTCTTCCAATCCCAAAGCCTTCAACTTCTCCGCGACGATACGCGAAGTGCGCTCTTCGCGGTTCGACAATTCCGGGTGCATGTGAAAGTCCCTGCGCTGCTCTATCATCTGCGCGCGCAAAGCCTCAGCCGCTTCCGCAATGCGCCGCTCACGCGCCGCCGTATCGGGAAGGCTCGCCCTGACCTTTGCGGCGTGTCCCTGTCCGGCGAAAGAGAGAAGGCCGAAGAGAATTGTCAGCGTTAAGACGAGCGCAAGCTTTCGCTTCATTGATTGCCTCCGGGAATGAGATTGGCGGTCAAACATTACTTTCGTTCAAGGCATGGGCTTCGTCAAGCCTTGCGAGTAAACATAAGAAGACCCGCCGCAGCCTTAGGCGCTCCGGCGGGTCGTATCCGGTGAACTGATGGGACTAGCCGTCCAACCGCTCACAAATATTGATTGTGGGGGGTGCTGCCTCGAATGGTGTCTTCAAAAAGGCTTTCGATGCACCAACCGAAGCTTATCAGGCTTCAGCCACCTCACTGTGATAAGAACTCATACTTTTTATTGATCACCTCCTTTCCAGTGTTGAGGCGCATAATAAATGACAATAAGTTGTGCGTCAAGTACATTTTTTACCCTCTATCTTGTGGCTTTACTTTAAGCTCCGCGACGGTAGGCTGAACGCCCTTCGACGAAGGTTTGGCGCACATGCTCGATGCCGAAGAAGTATGCTATCTCGCGGTAATCCGCGCAGTCCTGAATGACAAAATCAGCGCGCTTGCCAGCTTCGAGCGAGCCTAATTGGTCGCCCCTGCCGAGGCTGTAAGCGGCGTTAATAGTGGCCGCCGTGATGCCTTCGGCGGGCGTCATTTTCAAATGCGTCGAAGCGAGCGAGAGAATCATTGGCATCGAAGGCGTGGGGCTTGAGCCGGGATTAAAATCCGTCGCGAGCACGACGGCCAAGCCTGCTTCTATCATCTCGCGCGCCGCAGGGTAGCGCGTAGAGCCTAGAGCATAGACTGAGCCGGGCAGCAAGACCGGCTGCACGCCTGCCGCTTTCAAAGCCTTGATGCCTTCGGTGTCAGTATGCTCAAGATGGTCTGCGGTCGCAGCCTGAAGCTCCGCCGCCAACTTCGCTCCGCCCGAGAGCGAGAGTTGGTCGGCGTGCATCCGTAAGCCTAGCCCATGACAGCGCGCCGCCGTCAGGATGCGCCACGATTCATCGCCAGTGAAAACTTTTTCCTCACAGAACACGTCGCAGTATTCCGCCAGCTTTTCTTCGGCGACGCGCGGCAGCATCTCTTCAATCACGAGCGCGACATATCCTGCGCGCCGCGCGCGATATTCGTCCGGCACATCATGCGCGCCCAGAAAGGTCGGCACATAACTGAGCGGCGTTTCTTCATTCAATCTTTTAATCGCCCGCAGGATTTTCAACTCGTCTTCAAGCGTCAGGCCGTAGCCGGACTTGGCCTCGACGGTCGTTGTCCCGTTGCGCAGAAACCACTCTGCGTAACGCTTGCCCGCATTAACCAATTCATTAAGCGTCGCTGCGCGCGTGCGCCGGACGGTCGAGCGAATGCCGCCGCCGCTCGCTGCAATCTCCTGATATGTCGCGCCGAGAGCGCGCTGCTCATACTCATCCGCGCGCGTGCCTGCGAAGACCGGATGCGCGTGTGCGTCCACAAAGCCCGGCATCACCACGCGCCCGCCCGCGTCAATCACTTCGCAACCGGCTTCAATCAGAGGCTCTATCTCAACACGCGCGCCGACTTTCTCAATCACTCCATCACGCATCAACATCGCGCCGTCCTTGATGATGGCAAGCTCGCGCATCTCCCCCAAAACGCGCGGACGCAACGGGCCTGCAAGCGTGACAAGCTGTGAACAGTTTACGACGGCTAAAGACATAGAAGTCCCAAGTCCCAAGTCCCAAGTTCCAAGTCCCAAGTCTCAAGCAGTTTTTGACTTGAGACTTGGGACTTGGAACTTGGGACTATTTCATGTAGCGATCCAGAAAGTCCGCCATCAGCGGATAGACTATGAGGCGATTGGAGAGCTTGGCGACGCCGTGCCCTTCGTCGTCAAAGAGCTTGTATTCGACGGGCGCGCCGCGCTTGCGCAAAGCTTCGACGATCTGCTCTGCTTCAGTGTACGGCACGCGCGGGTCGTTCTTGCCGTGTATGACCATCAAAGGGGTCTTGATGCGGTCAACCTTATAGAGCGGTGAAATTGCTTTCAAGAATTCCAAGTCACGCTCAAGTGAGCCGTATTCAACCTCGCGCAATTTGCGGCGATAGCCGGAAGTGTTTTTCAGAAAACTCTCGTAGTTGGCGATGCCGACAGTATTAACCGCCGCCGCCCACAAATCCGGGTACAAGGTAATCGCGGCGAGCGTCATGTAGCCGCCGTAAGAGCCGCCCATGACTGCGATGCGTTTGGGGTCTGCTCCGCCTTTATCTTTAAGCCAGTCAACCGAGGCTGCTAAATCTTTGACAGAGTCTTCGCGCTTTCGCACGTCGTCCAGATGCGTAAAAGTACTGCCGTAGCCGGTCGAGCCGCGCACGTTCGGCGCGAGCACAGCGTAACCGCGCGAGAGAAAGTATTGAAAGATCGCGTTAAAGGTCGGCTGCGCCTGTCCTTCAGGGCCGCCGTGCACATTGATGATGACGGGCAAACCTCCATCCAAGAGTGTAAATTCTTTGGCAGGCATCTGGGCAGGTGTCGGGCTCATCTTTACTGGCCCGCCGCCACTTGGCGTGAGGCCAGCCATGTTGATTTGCGGTTTGTAATACCAAGCCGGAATCTCGCGCCCGTCAAATGTCTTGTAGCGAATCAACTCCGGCTCGACAAAGGAAGCTTGCGGAATGCCCGCGAGCGAGCTTAGCGTGACCTGCTTGAGCGCGCGGGTTTTGAGGTCATAGAGCCACACGTCCGAAGTCTGGCGCGAGCTGTTAAAGGTAAAAGCCAGCTTACCTTCTCTTGCGGCCTCTCCGCCCATGTCTCTCGAAAATTTAAGACCGCTGACGACGCCCTTGGCCGGCAACTTGACGGGAGCTTCTTTTGCGCCGATCACCGTGATAAGCGGCTTGCCGTTCGTATCGAGCCGCCTGACGTAAAGCTCGCTGTAGCCGTCACGATTGATGACGTAAGCGAGCGCGCCGCCGCTCGGCGACAATTCCAACGAAGACATGTCCCACTCTGTGTCATCAAGGATGTGAACGCGCTTGCTCGCTAAATCCATCTGCGCCAGTGAGTAAAACTCGCGCTTGTCATTAGTGCCGAAAAAGATCGAATGCCCTTCGGGCGAAAATCGCACATTGCCGAATTGCGCTGCGCCTTCGTGCGGCGTCAGATGCGTCGCCTCTTTTGTTTGCAGGTCAACGAGGTACAGATCGTTGTCCAAGCTCAACTGCTCGTTATTATGAGAGACGATGATTTTCCGGTTATCGAACGACCACGCAGCGGCGCTGTTCGAGCCGTCCTGTTGATAGACCAACTCCTCTCGCCCGCTGGCTACGTCCATCACGTAGATGTCAAAAAAATCCCGGTTGCGCTTGTTCGAGGCATAGCTGATCTTCTTTCCGTCATGCGACCACCCGCCGAAGTTGTGCCTGATCTTCGGGTCGCCCGTCAAAGCTTTGATCTCAGAGCCGTCCGGCGACATCCAGTAAAGCTGCGCGTTCTCGTCTCCGCCCTTCGCTTTTCCGAAGACGAGGCCAGCGCCGTCCGGCGACCACTGCACGAAATAAACTTGGTCCTCGTAAAAGG
>JACMLC010000092.1 GCA_014379795.1 Pyrinomonadaceae bacterium | reverse complement strand
GAATGCGAACGCACAGGTGTCCGTGCCGGAACAAGCGGACGCGCAAGGCTATTTTAATCAGGGCAACGAATTTTTAAAGAACAATCAGGACAAAGAGGCCGCCGAATCTTTCCGGCGCGCGGTCGAGAAGGACAAGGATTACGCCGAAGCATATCTCAAGCTCGGTCTCGCCTACGACGCCTTGAATCGTGATGAAGACGCGGACAAGGCTTACAAAGCCGCCGCCGAAGCTTATGAGAAAAAGGTGCGCGAGGATTCCAAAAACTTTCAGGCTCACTTCGAGATGGGACAGGCTTATTACCGGCTGGGGAAATACAACGATGCCGCCAAGGCTTTCAAACAGGCAGCTAAGCTGGAGCCGGAAAACGGCGACGCGCAGTTTGAGTTGGGCATGGCATACAGCAAAGATGCGCGCTATGACCAAGCCGTCGGCGCGCTCAAAAAGGCCGTCGAGCTTGACCCCGACAACTACCGCGCCGTCGAAGCCTTAGAAAAAGCCGAAGACGGCAAAAAGCGTCTCGCACAAATGGTCAAGCATCAGGAAAAAGCGCTCAAGAACCAACAGGAAGCCGAAAAGAAAAAGGCCGAAGAAGAGAAAGCCAACGCCAACGCCAGCCCCGCGCTTAAGCCAAGCCCCTGAAATCGCCAATGCGACCGGGAATCAAAGCAGAAAAAGGCAAGCAACGCACTCTCGTTGCTTGCCTTTTACTTTATGATCTTCTGTGTGCCTAATTCTGAAACAGGCTGAACACCAATACGATAAACAGAAGCAGGAACAGCATCGCCGTCGCGAAGAGAGCGATCTTGATGTAGCTGTAGGGGCGGTCGCCCTGTATCTCGCCGGTGCGACCGTTGACGACGATCTGGAAGACCTTCTGGTTAAAGCGGTACGCGCCCGCGTAGACCGGCAGCAACAAATGTTTAAAAGTGATGCCGGAATAGTGCGTCTGTATGTTGTGAACTCTCTGTTCATCGCCGCCGATGTCGCGGCGCACGTCTCCCTGTATCATGCCCTCTGCCATCTGCTTAGCGCGCTCGAATCCTTGCGCCAGATCAACCTGATAACGCTGCGCTTTGTAGCCGGAGAGAAAAGCCGGATCGTAAGGCTTCAACTCATTTAAATCCCAAGGCTCTAAAGCGTCCAGACGATTCTGCGGCAGCGAGACGGTTGCGGGGACGAGCAGGTCATCGAACCAGCGCGTGACCGTCCCCGAAGCGTTATACCAGCGCGTATGGCGCACCTGTCTTGTGCGCTGCACTTGATTGCCCTGCGCGTCGCGCTCGTAATAAGTTTCCGTCTCGTAGTAATGCTCGCCCCGCTCGCCCGTGTAGTAGCTCGTCGTGTGCGAGTCGTAAGTCCAGAACGGCAGGTAGATGCCGTCTATCGCATCCGGCTGCGCAAAGTGCTTGAGCGCGTTGGGCGCGAACCAGCGCGAAGAGAGCCATTGCCTGAGTCCCGCGCTCGCCTGCTGTTGCGTGATGCCAAAGGGCAGGACGGCTTCGGGCGCGAGAATAGGGTCTGCGATTTTCGGCTGCGCGACGATCTGCGCGCCGCAGAAATCGCACTGGCGCGCGACCTCCGGCGGCGTGAATGTCACCAGCGCGCCGCAGCTCTGGCATTGCACTTCGAGCGCGTCGGCGGACATCCGCTCCAACTGTTCGGGGCGCACTTGCAGATACTGCTCATAAGAACGCTCTTCTATCTGCTCGGCGGTGGCCGGAATCCGCTCTTTGTTGCCGCAGTAAGGACAGACCAGAAATCCGTCCTTCGGCTCGAAAAGCAGGTTAGCTCCGCAGGCCGGACATGGATAGCGATGAATTTTTTGCGGGGTTGCTTGTGGGGAAGGTGTTTGCATCTCGGTGTTAGTGGGCTTTAAAATTTGCGCTGGAATCAATCTGCTATCAAGCTTCTTTACATTTCAGTTTGGAAGAATTACTGTTTGCCCGTCGCCTGCACGTGCTGATCGCATGCTCAATTTTTAACCTAGCCCGGACAGTATAACATTCTCGCCGGAGGAAAAATGAACAAACGAATATTAAATTCTTTCATGGCTTTAACTTTCCTGCTCATGCTCTCGGTCACGGCCAGAGCCGAGACATTCATCGCTTACCTGAGCAGCGCGCAGCAGGTTCCGGCGGTTAATACTAATGCTTACGGATGCGGGCGCGTCGTGCTCAACTAAGCAGCGGGCACGCAAGAAAACACGAGACGAATCTTCAGCTTCAGGACTGCAAGTCTGAATTTCAGTTTCCGCCTCTTTAGTTCTCTGTGATACTCTTTTGCTTCAACCCATGCTCCCCCCCCTGCCCTAACGGAGTGCTATCATGAAATTACATACACGAACCTGCCTCGTCGTTCTGCTTTTCATTATCGGCGCACTTGCGCTTATCATCCGCCCCGCGCCGACAGGTGCGAGCGCGTCACGACCGCAAGCTGCCCGAAGCGAGCAGTTCATCGTCGCACGCATCACTGTCCGAAGCGAGCAGGAGACGAAGCGGCTCGTCACGCTCGGGCTTGATCTCTTGGAGACGCGCGAGGGCAACGATCTGTTTATCATCACGACGCATGAAGAGCTTGAAAAACTCCGCAGCGCGGGCTGGCAGATCAAAATAGATGAAGCTCAAACGAGCGTCCTCCAGCGTGGGCAGAGCGTGGATTCTTTTTTGGGCGGCTATCGCACGGTGCCTGAGATGCGCGCCTTCGTAGACGCACTGGCCGCGCGCTGGCCCAATCACGTGGAGGTCGTCACTTACGGTCAAAGCTGGGAGAAGGTTAATAGCGGCGGGGCAGCCGGGCACGACCTCTTCGCAGTCAAGCTGACTAACCGGCAGAGGCCGGGGCCAAAGCCGACGATTTTGATAACCGCTTCAATTCACGCGCGCGAGCTGGTGCCGCCTGAGATTGCGTTGCGCTTGATGGAATACCTGCTGGGCAATTACGGCTATAATGGTGACGTGAGCTGGCTGCTCAACGATCACTTGATAGTCATCGTGCCGGTCGCAAACCCTGACGGGCGCAGGCTCGCGGAGCAGGGCTACTTCCAACGCAAGAACACGAACACTTCTTACGGGGGCGGCTGTTCCACTCCGCCGACTTCGTCGAATCAATACGGCGTTGACCTCAATCGTAATTTCAATTTCAAGTGGGGGACGGTCAACACGCCTACAGAGCCTAAGTGCGGGCAGACTTATCCGGGGCCGAGCGCGGCGTCTGAGCCGGAAGGGCTTGCGCTTCAGAATTTGATGGCGTCGCTGTTCGCAGACCAGCGCGGCCCCCTTGACACAGACCCCGCGCCACAAACGACGACCGGCTTTTATCTAGACTTGCATTCGACCGGCAACCTTGTGATGTGGCCTTGGGGGCACAACAACACAGTTGCGCCCAATGGCCTTGATATGGAATTGATCGGAAGAAAGGTTGCCTCATACAACGGATACACGCCGCAGCAAGCGATACAGCTTTATCCTTCTTCCGGCTCGACCAAAGATTACGCATACGGCCAGCTTGGGATTCCCGGCTATACTATCGAGATCGGTCCCGGCTCAGGCGGCTGCGGCGGGTTCATGCCGCCGTATGGTTGTCTGGACGCGGGCAGCGACGGGCGGTTCTGGGAGCGCAATCTGCCCGCGCTGCTATACGCGGCGAAGATCGCGCGCGCACCCTATCAGCTAAGCAAGGGGCCGACGCCCGAATCCGCTTCGGCCATCTTACTGATGCGAAACCCACGCATCTACTCTTTGCGCGCACAGTTCAGCGAGCAGCACAACGGTGGGCAAAACATCACGGCTGCGGAATTTTATCTGGACACTCCGCCGTGGCAGGGCGGGGCGAGCGCGCCGATGACTCCGCTCGACGGCAGCTTTGACAGCCCGAACGAAATCGCCATCGTTCCTTTCGCACAACCGTTTCAAACCAGCGAGCCGTACTACGTTCGCGCGCGTGATTCGGAGGGCAACTGGGGGCCTGTCCGCGCCATCTCGCAGACGACCCAGATGTATCCGAACCTGACTGATTTTAACGGCGATGCCAGAGCGGATTTCGCAGTGTGGCGTCCGACGGACGGCACCTGGTATCGCCTCGACGCGGGTAATCTTAACGCACAGAATTGGGGCATCGCCGGAGACCGCATCACGCCCGGAGATTATGACGGCGACGGTAAAGCGGACATCGCTGTCTTTCGTCCTTCAAATGGTTACTGGTACATTTTGCAAAGCGCGACGGGCACGCTGCGCGCAACGGCTTGGGGCGTCAGCGAAGACATTCCTGCGCCCGGAGATTATGACTACGATGGCAAGGTGGATGTCGCGGTCTTCAGGCCATCCAACGGCACTTGGTATGTCTTAAGAAGCACTGACGGTTCATTGCTCTCACAACAATTCGGCGCGAGCACGGACAAGCCTGTGCAGGGCGATTACGACCGCGATTCTAAGACTGATTTCGCTGTTTACAGACCCGGCGCGGGGGGCGCGGGGACTTGGTACGTGTCTCAGAGTTCCGACGGCAGTGTCAGAGCGCACTCGTTCGGCATCAGCGGAGACAGACCCGTCGCGGGAGACTTTGACGGCGACCGCAAAACAGACATCGCTGTCTTTCGTCCCTCGAACGGCGCCTGGTACATCGTGCAAAGCTCCAACAATATTTTTAAGGCGCAAACGTGGGGCGCAAGCGGCGACGTGCCAGTACCAGGAGATTACGACGCGGACGGCAGGCTGGATGT
>JACMLC010000091.1 GCA_014379795.1 Pyrinomonadaceae bacterium | reverse complement strand
GAGATGGTGGAGTACCAGTCATGGCGAGAGTTTAACGAATTAACGCAGACGGGGACGGCTGACGAAATCCTCGCCGCCGCCGAAAAAGCGACTCCACACATGCGCGAGTCTTATTATCGTCAGGCCGCTTTCAAACTGGTCAACGAAGGCAATCCAGACCGCGCGCGGCAAGTCATTAGCGAACACGTCACAGACCCGCAGCAACGCCAGCAGATGCTCTCCGAACTGGACAAGCAAATCCTCGTGACCGCCTCCGAGAAAGGCAAGCTGGAAGAGACCCGGAAATTTCTCTCAAGCGCACGCACGAACGAAGAGCGCATCATGGCGCTGGCACAGCTCGCCATCTCACTCGCGGAGAAGGGCGATAAGAAGACAGCCCTCTTGCTGCTCGAAGAGGCGCGGGGCCTCAGTTCGCCGCGCGGCAAATATTCCCGCCAGCTTCTCGCGCGCATGCAGATCGCACGCGGCTATGCGCAGGTTGACCCCGCGCAGAGCTTTATGATTCTGGAAAGCGCGATAGACCAGCTCAACGACTTGGTTGCCGCAGGCATTCTGCTCGGCGAGTTCTTCGCCGAGGAAGAGGCCGTCAAAGACGACGAGCTGGTCATCCAGATGTTCATTCAAATGGTTGACATGTTTCAGGTGCAATACGGCGCGGATGTCTCTGCCCTGACGCGCGCGGACTTTGCGCGCACCAGAAATGCCGCAGAGAGATTTCAACGCCCGGAGGTACGCCTGCTCGCGCGCCTGCTGGTTGCACAGAGCGCGTTGATTAAGCCGGATGAAAAAAAGGACGCTTCAGCCACGAAGGCAACCGGCGCCCCGCCTGTTGCAACACAAGCATCAGATACGGGAAACGTGGCTCAGCCATGAGCTAACGCGAATCAAGCGTAGAAATAAGCCAGTGCTGTGTCATTGAAATTCTTAGAAGAAGAATTGCCACTAGCTTTAGCTAGTGGAGCAGATGCCCAACCTATCTGTCGGCTTTAGCCGAACTGTTCGGCTAAAGCCGATGATTGTGAGGCTATCCTTGTCCACTAGCTAAAGCTAGTGGCAATTTGAAAAACTTGCATGACACAGCACTAGCTGCTTTTTCTCTTTACGTACCTTTCGCGTCTTTTCTCTTTGCGCTCTTTGCGGTTAAGCGTTTTTTTAACGCAAAGGACGCAAAGTTTTTCTCGCCAAGAACGCAAAGAGTTGGTACGCTTAAGTTACCTACAAACTGCTTTGCTTCTAAGGCCAGATCAGGCTTGCTGTGAAATCAAAAAGGAGATGCCATGAAAAAGATTTTATTGCCGCTCTTTACCTTGGCGATCTTGCTGATTGCGGGACAGAGCGCGCGTGCGGGTGGTGAAGTGCTGGGCGATTTTGACGGCGATGCTAAATCAGACATCGCCGTCTATCGTGTGGACACCAGCGGAACCGGACAAAACAGCACGTGGTACATTCTGCAAAGCATGACCAACAGCTTGCGCGTCGTAGCGTGGGGTCTTCAGGGCGACATTCCTTTGCCGTTCGATTACGACGGCGATAATAAGGCGGATGTCGCCGTCGTCAGACAAAATTTTATCGGGCAGAATTACTTCTGGCACATCCTGCAAAGCTCGAACAACCAGTTGCGCACAGTGCAATGGGGATCGCCAACACAAGATCAACCTCTGCCCGGAGATTATGACGGCGACGGCCAGACGGACATCGCTGTCTTTCGCTTCGCCAATAACACATGGTACATCTTACAAAGCGCCAACAATCAACTGCGCACACAGCAATGGGGGGCGCAGGGCGATGAGCCGGTGCCATTCGCAGACTATGATGGCGACAACAAAGTAGACATCGCTGTGCGCCGTTACGATCAGGGGCTGAGCACTTTCTACATCCTGCAAAGCATGACTAATTCCCTGCGAGCGCAACAGTGGGGAACAGATGAAGACGAGACCGCGCCGGTTGATTTTGACGGCGACGGCAAAGCCGATGTCGCGGTGTGGCGTCCGAGCAATGGCACATGGTATGTCTTGCGAAGCACGAACGGCAATCTTCAATCCGCACAATTCGGTCTCAATGATGACACACCCCTGCCCGGTGACTTTGACGGCGATGCAAAAGCTGATTACTCAGTCTATCGCGGCGGCACTGCCGCGAATCCGCAAGGGGTCTGGTACATCCTGCAAAGCTCCAACAATGTCTTCCGCGCTGTGCCGTGGGGACAGTTGGGAGATTTCCCTGTGTGAGATAGCGGGTAGAGCAAGGATGAAGGCGGAAGGATGAAGGATGAAGGAGCTGCTATTAAAGATGAACGGCTCAAGCTTTGAATAGCATGCCTGTCATCCTTCCGCCTTCATCCTTCCGCCTTCATCCTTTTCATTTTATCCGCCAACCATCCGGTTCGAGAGCCACTGGCCGCCGTCCACGACCAGCACCGCGCCGTTGATAAAGCTCGCCGCGTCAGAGCAGAGGAAGATTGCCGCCTGCTCTATGTCGCGGATGCGCCCGAAGCGGCCAAGAGGAATTCCGCGCTTCAATTTTTCTTTGACCGGTTCGGGAACGAGGCGCGACATGCCTTCGGTGTCTTCGATGGGGCCGGGCGCGATGGCGTTGACGCGGATGCCGTGCCGTCCCCACTCGACCGCGAGGTTGCGCGTCAAAGCATCCACGCCCGCCTTGGCGGCAGAGACGTGTAGCTGGTACGGCGTCCCCAGGTAATGCAACGTCGCGCTGATATTCAAAATCGAGCCGCCGCTTTTTTTCAGTTCCGCGAAGGCCGCGCGACAAACGTTGAACGTGCCCTTCAAGTCAATGTCCACGACCGTGCCGAATCCGTTCGGCGACAATTCTTCAGCCGCGCACAAGAAATTCCCGGCTGCGCCGTTGACGACTATGTCCAGCGAGCCAAAGCGTTCGAGCGTCTGAGCGATGGCGCGCTCGACCTCTTCAGGCTGGCGCACGTCTGCGACCACCGCCAGAGCCTCGCCGCCGAGAGCGTTAATCCGCTCCGCAGCAGGCTCAAGATGCTCCATCTTCCGGCTCACCAGCGCGACGCGCGCACCGTTTTCCGCCAGCGCACGCGCCACCCCGCCCGTGATGCCCGTCCCGCCGCCCGTCACAAACGCCACCCGTTGAGCCAGTATTTTTTCAGCGAAGATATTTTCCATCATTTTTTCTTAGCCGTTAGGTTTTTAAAGCAGAACAGGATTGCCACAGAAGGCACAGAGAACACAGAGAAGATTTCAAATTCGGAATCTTCTGAATTTTAAGTTCG
>JACMLC010000090.1 GCA_014379795.1 Pyrinomonadaceae bacterium | reverse complement strand
GATGCTGCGCTGCGTTGTAAGCGATGCTGACGGTTGATCTGTCGCGATTGATGACCTGCTCAAAACGCAGTTGCCCGCTTTCGATGGAGATCATGTAAAAGTTGCCCGCATCGAGGCACAGGGCAAGCTGTGTGTTTGTCGAACCGCCCGCAGCCACCTGAACGACTTCGACGCTGGCACGCGCGTTTGTCAGATTCCACGCGGCGACGGAAACATAACCGTTGTAATGGTCGCGGCTGACATTTGCGCGCGGAGAAATTTCGAGACGTTGATTTCGCTCAAGCACAGGGACGCTTGCATCCCAAGCTCCGGGGCCGGAATAGATTGCGCCCTGAATGGTTCCGAAAGTCCACTTCGCGGTGTCTTGCGCGTTGTCGTTGAAATCGTCAATCAATAAAGTCGCGCCCGGAGTGTTCTGCACCGTGACATTGACCGGAGCGGAAACGGTCATCGCATCCAAATTGTCTACGGCTTTGACGGTCAAGGAGTAACTACCCGCCGCCACGTTGTTCCATGCGAAGCTGTATGGCGCAACCGTGTCCGTATTGAGTAAAGTAGTCCCGGAGTAAAACTCAACGCGGCTCACTGTGCCGTCGCTGTCGCTCGCAGTAGCATTGATCGTGATATTTGCAGGAGCGGTAAAAGTTGCGCCGCCGGCAGGGCTGTTGATGCTCGCCGTCGGCGGGTTGTTCGAGCCTGTGGGAGTAATGACGCTAACGTTTTCCAGCACTGCTGTCGTCAAGCCCGGATCATTGTGGCTCGTCACGGCCATGCCGATATAGACCTCGGCCTCCATGTCAATCGTGTCTGTCCCGACCAGCGTCCAGATCGCACCGTCGTTCGATTTGTACGCGCTGAAAATGTCGCCCGCGCGCACGAGCTTGAGCCACTTCGGCGCGGTCTCGTTTCCGACGGAAGTGTAATCCGTAATCGCTCCGGGACTGAGGCGGCGCATGAACTCGATGCCCGCAGCCGGAGTGACATTGAGGATGGCGTGTGGCGAATCGGGCGTGAGCGTCTCGCGGATCATGACGCCCGCCTTCGCGTTGGGATGTGTGTTCTCAAGGCTGGCGACGCGCGCCACGATCTCGCCGTTGCCGTTTAATGGCCGATAGACAAAATGGAAAGCATCCGCTTGATCCCAGATGTCCGCGCCCGCGCCGTGCAAGGTAAACGTCCCGCCCGCAAAGCTTGCGCTGCCGCTTGAGCCGACGACGCCGATGTCTCCATTTATCCACGGAGCGGGCAACAGAGACGCTGTGACAGGCAGGTTGATGCTCTTGGTATTGGTGAGGCCGCTGCTGTCCGTCGCGGTCAAAATAATCTCGTATGAGTAGATGCCCGCGCCGTGCGACTCGACCGTAAAACTCCCGCTCTGTCCGGTCGCGGTCAGGTAAGGATGCACATGCTGGTTGTGATGCAGCAGCACAGACCAACTGAGCGCGCCCGGCGGAAGATTCTGATCCGGGTCTGTCCCCATTCCCTGAAAGTTCACCACGTCACCGGCTCTCACGCCGGTTCCATTGGCAGGGCTGAGGATGGTTGCGGTAGGTGGCGTGCTGCCGATGGTTATCGTGACCCGGTCAATGGCGCTTCTCATCTGCGAGTCTGTGACAGTCAGCTTTGCTTCAAACGTCCTCACGACCGTCGCTGTGTAGACGTGCGACGGGTTCTGTAAAGTTGAAGTCGCGCCGTCGCCGAACTCCCAAAGATAAGTTAGAGAGCCGCCGCTGGTGCTGATAGACCCCGCGCTTGAGAAAGAGACGTTCAGCGGAGAGTAGCCCCAGAGCGGCGTCGCTGAAGCTTCCGCGACAGGGCCACTAAACTTGATGCGGCGCACCTGTCCCGTCTCAAGAGCGATGTAATAAAGCCAGCCGTCCGGCCCCAGCTCCAGAGAGACCGGCGCAACGACATTCGTCGCAAAGGTCTGGACGCCGAGCATGTGGCCGCCCGCGTCGAATGTCATGCGGCGGATAAATTCGCCGCCGTAATCGGCAAAGAAATAGCTGCCTTGATACTGCGCCGGAAACTGCGTCGCGGTATAGAAAGCTCCACCGATAATAGAATTGCCTTCTTCGTGGCTGTAAGTATAAAGCGGCGGCGTGACGGCGCTGCTCGGAAGCTGCTGGCACAGCGCAAACTGCGCATTGTAGGCTGGCTGCGGCGCGTGGCCTTCGTAACAGGGCCAGCCAAAGTTGGCTCCGCGCCCGCGATTGATCTCCTCAAAGTCATTCCAACCGACATCGGCTATTAAAACTTCTCCCGTCAACGGGTGCACGCTGAAGCGATACGGATTGCGCAAGCCGTAGGCATAAACTTTTGAGCGTATGGAATTCGTGCCGTCGTCGAAAGGATTATCACCGGGCGCGCTGCCGTCAGGATTGATGCGCAGGATTTTTCCCGAAAAACTATTCAAGTCCTGCGCGCGCAGGGCCAGCGGGTCGGTTGCGGCATAGTCTGCGCCGTCGCCGACTCCGACCAGCAGTTTTCCATCAGGAGCAAAGCGCACAGTCCCTATGCCATGCGAGTCTGCGTCCGAAGGAATGCAATCCGCGCCGACCGGAGAGTTGCCGCACGGCGGCGCACCGACGCTGCCTAAGATAACGACTTCGCTTCCGGCCAGCGCGACATCCGTATTCGCCGGATTCGCCCTCACGCGCGTCAGGCGCGCAGTTTTGGGAGCGCTGCTGTTCGGATTACCAGCTTCCTCGTAAGTATAAAGAAGATACACATAACCGTTGGTCTGGAAGTTCGGATCAAGAGTGAGGCCGAGCATTCCGCGATCACCCAAAGTATTGACGCGCGATTGAATGTCTATAAAAGGCGTCGGCAGCAGCGCGCCGTTCTTAAAAATTCTGACAATGCCGTCCTTCTGCCAGATAAAGATGCGCCCGTCTGGCGCAAAAGTCAGGCCGGTTGGCTTAAAGACTGGCAGCGTCGCGATGGTCTCTGCGGCAAAGCCGCTATCAACAAAGGTCTGCGCCCGCGCGACAGACGCGCAGCCAGCGAGCAGCAGGAAAAACATTGCCAGCGCGCAGGTAAACGGCTTAACAATTTTTATTTTATCGTGCCGGACGAACATGGGGGACGGGAGGAGCGACCAACCGCCGCAATGGGGGCAAGCAGCAGGAATCATAATCCGGTGTCTCGTGACTGTTAAATCTTCTCTCGCGGAAAGAGAGCGTGCGCGTGCGACAACTAATAAGCTCGCATTAATTAAACAGCTAAAAGCGGGCGTTTACCATTTCGGGGGAGACGGAAAGCCGCCTGTCTTCTTTAAATAACCAAGTTGCCAGTGGTAGATAATTGGCGGATTGCTTAAGTTGCCACTAGCTTTAGCTAGTGGATCAAGATTGCTCCTTAGCTGTCGGCTTTAGCCGAAGATTTGAGCTAAAGCAATAAGGATTAAGATTTATTTATATTTTGGCTAAAGCCAACTTTCTGTTGTGCCATGTCTCCACTAGCTAAAGCTAGTGGCAATTTATTAACTGGCAACTTGGGTTAATTAGAAGCGGCTGCACAGAAATTTTATTTCTTCTCTTTACCGTTCGTCGCCGCGCTTTCTGCGACCGCGAAGACGTGATTGATACCGCGCACGATGAGTATCCCGTCGGAGATGGCAGGCGTTGCCATCAGGACTTCGCCTATCGGATTGACGGATAGCAACTCGTGCTTGGGGCCTGCCTTGACGACAAAGATTTCGCCGTCCTCGCTGCTCAGGTAAATCTTTCCGTCCGAAGCGATGGGCGAGGCTGTGAACGCGCCGCCCCTGTCCGCGAGTCGCTGCTGGTAGACGCGCTCGCCCGTGCGCGCGTTGTAGGCCGTCAGCACTCCATTGTTTGAACAGACGTAGAGCAGCTCGCTGTAGACGATTGGCGTCGGCATGTACGGGCCGCCGCGCGTCTTGCTCCACGCGATAAACTCAGACGATTCTTTCCCTTCCTTGAGCGAGATGTCGCCGCTGGCTCCGGGCTTGATGGCGTAGATGGGCTGCATCGGGCGATAGCCGCTGGCGACGAAAATCAGGTCGAGCGCGACAAAGGGCGTCGGCGTCGTGATCTCGGAACTGGGCGTGAGCCGCCAGAGTTCCTTGCCCGTCAAAGGGTCATAACCGCGCACAGCCTTCGTGCCGTTGGTGATGAGTTCGGCGCGCGTCTTGCCCTCGTAAACGGTCGGCGTGCCCCACGACGAAATCTCTTCGCGCGCAGTTTTCCAGACTTGCTTGCCTGTCTTGAGGTCATAGGCGGCAATGAAAGAATTCTTCTGAATGTCTGCCTGCAAGATGACGAGGTTCTTATAAATGATAGGCGAGCTGCCGTGCTCCCACTGGTAATCCGGGTCATAGAACCAGCCTGCGTCGAGCACGCCTACATCCTGCTTCCAGAGCAGCTTGCCCTTCGTGTCATAGCAATAAAGTCCTTCAGAGCCGAAGAGGGCGATGATGTGTTTGCCGTCCGTCGCAGGCGTCGAAGCGGCGTGCGATGACTTCGGATGACGTTTGACTTTGGGTATGCCTTCGTAGGCCGTGCGCTCCCACAGAATTTTTCCCGTCTGCTTGTCCAGACAGTAAACCCTCCATGTATGTTTGGGATCGTCCTTGACCGGAGCCACGTCGCCGTAAAGCCCGAATCGCGTTTCATCTTTCGGCAGGCTGCTGACGGCGGTCGTGATAAAGACCTTGTTGCCCCACACAATCGGGCTTGAGTGCGACAGCCCCGGAATCGGTGTCTTCCACTTGATGTTCGTAGATTTTTCCGCATCCCACTTGACGGGCGCGCTTTTCCCCTCGGCCACGCCGGAGGCCAACGGCCCGCGAAACTGCGGCCAGTTCTGCGCCCGCGCGCTCACAGAGATAAGACAAAGAAAGAAGAAGATAAGTGCGAGTCGTTTCATTGGAAGCCTTTCAGGCAGTTTTGAGTTTTCAGTTTTCAGTTTTCAGCCCTGCCAGGGCCGGAGCAGCTATGACCGACGCTCACCTGGTAGAACTGAAAACTCAAAACTCAAAACTG
>JACMLC010000010.1 GCA_014379795.1 Pyrinomonadaceae bacterium | reverse complement strand
TCCGGGTTGGCATTCTCGATCTCGTCGTGCTGCTCCACGGCGTAGGGGCGTCGCCGCACCTTCTCGGTGAGCTGCCCGCCCTCGTCGTAGCCGACGTAGCCGGGAGGCGCGCCGATCATCCGCGACACGGCGTGCTTCTCCATGTACTCGCTCATGTCGATGCGGATCATCGCGCGCTCGTCGTCGAATAAAAATTCGGCCAGTGCGCGGGCCGTCTCGGTCTTGCCGACGCCGGTGGGGCCGAGAAAGATAAACGAGCCGACCGGGCGATTCGGGTCTTGCAAGCCCGCACGCGCGCGCCGGACAGCGTTGGCAACAGCCGTCAAAGCCTCGTCCTGTCCGATGACGCGCTGGCTCAGACGCTCTTCCATCGTGACCAGCTTTTGCATCTCGCCTTCGAGCATCTTCGAGACGGGAACGCCAGTCCACTTGGCGACTATCTGCGCCACATCCTCTTCGTCAACCTCTTCTTTGAGCATCACGCCGTCGCGTTGAAGCTCCTGAAGCTTCTGCTGCTCCTCGGCCAGCGTTCTTTCAAGCTCCGGAATCTTGCCGTACTGGATTTCCGCCGCGCGCGTCAAATCACCAGCGTTGCGCGCCTGATCCAGTTGCAGGCGCAACTGCTCAAGCTCATTTTTGGCCTCGCGCATGCGCTCGATTTCTTCCTTCTCGGATTGCCACTTGGCTTTCATCCCGGAGGATGTTTCCTTGAGGTCTGCGATGCGCTGCTCTATATCTCTCAAGCGCGCCTTTGATTTTTCATCCTCTTCGCGCCCCAGAGCCTGACGCTCGATTTCGAGCTGTAGAATCTCGCGCTCAAGCACATCAATCTCCTGCGGCAGCGAATCAATCTCTATGCGCAGGCGCGAGGCTGCCTCGTCAATCAGATCAATCGCCTTGTCAGGCAGAAAACGATCAGTGATGTAACGATTCGAGAGCGTCGCGGCGGCGACAATCGCGGAGTCTTTGATACGCACGCCATGATGAACTTCATAACGCTCTTTGAGGCCGCGAAGGATAGCGATGGTGTCTTCGACATTCGGCTCGCCAACATAGATTTGTTGAAAGCGACGCTCAAGCGCGGCGTCCTTCTCGATATATTTTTTATATTCGTTGAGCGTGGTCGCTCCGACGCAGCGCAGCTCGCCGCGCGCCAGCGCAGGCTTTAACATATTCGAAGCGTCAATCGCGCCTTCAGCCGCGCCCGCGCCGACTAAGGTGTGCAGCTCGTCTATGAAAAGAATAATCTGCCCCTGCGCGTTCTCAATCTCTTTTAAGACAGCCTTCAAGCGGTCTTCAAACTCGCCGCGATACTTTGCGCCCGCCAGCATAGAGCCTAGATCAAGCCCGACCAGACGCTTGTTGCGCAAAGTCTCAGGCACGTCTCCGGAGACGATGCGCTGCGCCAAGCCCTCGACAATAGCTGTCTTGCCAACGCCGGGTTCGCCAATCAGCACGGGATTGTTTTTCGTGCGGCGCGAGAGTACCTGAATGGTGCGGCGAATCTCGTCGTCGCGCCCGATGACCGGATCGAGCTTGCCGCGTCTGGCTAAATCCGTCAGGTCTTTCGCATATTTGGAGAGAGCCTGATAGTTCTCTTCAGCGTTCGGGTCTGTGATGCGGACGCCGCCGCGCATCTGCTCTA
>JACMLC010000089.1 GCA_014379795.1 Pyrinomonadaceae bacterium | reverse complement strand
TGGCGCGAGATGTCTACTTCTCGCCCTTCCATGATGCAATCCGCGAGGTGCTTTTCGATAGTGATTTCCGTGAGGCCGCGCTGCTGGCCGATCTCTTCGACGGACAAGCCTTCGCAATAGAGCGCGTAGGTCTCATCAATCGTGTTGACGGATTTTGTTTTAGCGGCGGGCGCGGGGTTGCGACCTGACGAGTGTGATAATTCGCTGAGCGCGGTTGAAGGCAATGCTAGTTCGACGCTCGCGCGCTCGCGCATCACGTCGTCGCCGAGTTTTGAAAGTGAGACTGTGGGATAAGCTCCGCCGGTCACGTTGAGGCATTCGGCGGCGACGAGCGAGTCTATGTAGAGCAGCAATTCATCCTGCGTCATATCGTCCAGAATGCCGTAGGTCGAAAGCTGGTCCAGTCCCGCCTGCGAGACGTTTCTGGCGCGCGAGCCTCTCAAGGTAGACGCCAGCATGCCTTTGCCGAAACGCCCCTTCATGCGTGCGGCGCAGGCGAGAATCTTTCTCGTTAATAAACTCTCTTCAAGCGTCAAAGCGCGCCGCTCTGTAATGTTGATCGCGCCCGGTTCGGCTTCGCCGCCGGATTCGGCGCGAACGCGCGCACGCTCCATACGCGATTGCTCCCTAAGCGCGTCGTCCAGATCGTGTGCGAAAGGCGCGTTGTCTACAATGAACTTGTCGAGATGCGTCGCCGGTTCAGCCGGAGCGGAAGTCTTAATACGACCTCTCTCATCCTCGTCATCTCTCGCCGCGCAGTTGCCGCAAGTGCCGCACACTGGCGCATGATGTTCGTCGCCAAAGTAATCCAAGATAAAAGCCCTGTAACAGTTTTCCGCATAGCAGAAATTTATCACCTCGCGCAGCTTTCGCTGCTCAAGCGCGGCGCGGCGCGCAAGCTCCTGCGGCTTGATGCGCAGTTGCTTAACCGGATATTCGTCGAGCAGCAGAACGCCGCGCGTGCGCCGTGCAGCGGTGTAAGAGATGATGCCGGACGCCGCCAGCGAAGTCAGCGCGCGCCGCGCCGCAGCCAGCTCAAGCCCCATTGCTTCGGAAAAATCCCTGACATCAATTTCCGTCTCGTTGCGCTCGTTCACCTCGTAGCCGCCGAGAAGACCGAACAACGCCTGTCGCGTTTTTGTCTCACGCTCTCCAAGCTCCGCACGCGCTTTCTGCGGCGGCATCAGCAGGCGCACATGCGCGCGATTCTCGCCAGCCGCGCCGCGCTCTATGTGCCCCGCTTTTTCTAAGATGATGAGAGCGGATTGAACAGCCATCTCATTGCGCAGGGAAGCGCGCGTGGCAATCTCGCTGACGGAAAGCTCTATGCGCTGCTGCCCCGTTGCGGTCAGAGCCTGATAGACCTGCGCGATGAGTTCGGGCGGCGGGTACGAGCCTTCTATAAAATAATCCTGCGTGCGTTTATCCGCATAGTTAAAGAGCAGCGCGCACACGGCGGGCAGGCCGTCGCGCCCCGCGCGCCCGATCTCCTGATAATAAGCCTCGATCGAGCCGGGCATCTGATAGTGCGTGACAAAGCGTATGTCCGCCTTGTCTATCCCCATGCCGAAAGCGTTGGTGGCGACGATCATCTGCGTGCGCCCGTTCATAAATTCATCCTGCGCGCGTGTCCTCTCGGCGTCATCCATGCCTGCGTGATAGGCGACGACGCTGAGGCCAGCGGATTTAAGACGCGCTGTCACTTGCTCGACGGCCTTGCGTGTCGAAGTGTAGATGATGCCGGAGCCTTGCTGCGCTGCGGCCAGAGCTTTGATGTAATTGATCTTCTCGCGGTCTTTCTGCGTCTTGACGACTTTGATGGAAAGGTTTGGACGATCAAAGCCGCTGACGAAAGCGCGCGGGTCGCTTAAAGCGAGTTGCTCGATAATATCCGCGCGAACGTGAGGCGTGGCCGTTGCCGTCAGGGCGACCACTTGCGGGCGACCGATCTCTTCGACCGCGTGGCGCAGGCGCAGGAAGTCCGGCCTGAAATCATGCCCCCATTGCGAAATACAA
Source organism: Pyrinomonadaceae bacterium (assembly GCA_014379795.1). Classification (GTDB taxonomy): domain Bacteria; phylum Acidobacteriota; class Blastocatellia; order Pyrinomonadales; family Pyrinomonadaceae; genus JACMLC01. The sequence goes on along the minus strand of JACMLC010000089.1, from coordinate 7,321 downwards.
TGCGCCTCGTCAACCGCGAAGAGAGAGACGTTCGCGCTCCGTAGCGTTTCGATGAAATGCGCGCTGCGAAATCGTTCGGGCGCGACATAGACGAGCTTGAACTCTCCGCGACGAACGCCGTTGATGCGCGCCTTTTGTTCCTCAAAAGTAATCGAGCTGTTGATAAACGTCGCCGGAAGATTGCGCGCGTGAAGCGCATCAACCTGATCTTTCATCAATGCGATGAGCGGCGAAACGACGACTGTCGCGCCCTCTTTCATCAACGCGGGCAGTTGGTAACAGAGCGACTTGCCGCCGCCCGTCGGCATCACGACGACAGTGTCGTGGCCTTCTAAAATCGCACTGATGACCTCGCGCTGTCCCGCGCGGAAATCCGTAAAACCGAAATGTTCGCGCAGCGCGGGCAGCGCATCTTCAATCATGAGCATAACGTGAGCCTTAAAGCGAAAGGAAGACAACAATGATTGTAACGCGAAATCGGAAGCGCTTCAAAAACCCTCCGTGTTGAGCGCGAAAAAAGCGTCGAATTTGATTTTCGGCGCAGGCGGTGTTTGATGTTAAGCTGAGAGCCGGGATGAGCAAGCATAAATGGAAATCGCGCACCAAGCGCGACCTGATGATAGAAGTCTGGGAAGCGCTCGATTGCGAATCCGTCGGCGCAAGTGAATTAGAAGCCATCGAGCAGGCCGTGCAAGAAAAGTTCGGCGAAGGTGCGGTCGAAAGCTATGCTTCGGTCGCGCGCCTGCTGGCGGACGAGGGCGCGGAGCTGCGTCATGCGGAGGTGCTTGAGCTGGACGTGCAACAGCGCAGCCGTGATCCGTATGATGCGATGTTTCGCAACGTGCTCAAGTTCTCGGACTTCAAACAGGCCGCCGGGTCGCTCAAAAATCTTGAGAACCTGCGGAAAAAATTTGCGCGCGAGCGTGACCAGAAAGGCTTGCGCCGCGTGCGCGAGACCGCGCTTAAAGGCAAGCAACGCGCGCAGATGATCGCCGGCAACAAGGCCGTGGACGAGCGCAAGCGCGCAGAGAAAGCCGAGATCGCAGAGTGGTTCACAATCTGGCTGCAACAGCCTGAGATTTTTGAAACGTGGCTTGAGCTGCGGCGCGCGTCAAAGCAGTTCCGCGAGCAGTTCGGCGTGGCAGAGAACCTCTAGGTCAAACTGCTGTGCAAAAACTAGCATGAGCCATTCAGTGTTGAAAAATCGCTGCTGAAAAATCTTCGCTCGCTTGAGTAAGCTAATCGGTCATAATGTTTGCATCATATCAAAGCACGCTTACATACCGATGTCGGTTAGGTCAGCACGATTTGGTGTGACGATAAATGATGAGCTTGAAAACAGGCTCTAAAATCTAAGGTTATTATCATGTTCGAGAGCGGCATGCGAGTTGCCATCCTCTGAAAGCAGGAGGGCTGGGAATGAAATCAAATAACTTAAAGAACAAAATCGGGGGAGCTATCTTAGCATTCTCTATCGTGCTGGGTGTCGGGTTTGCGACGAGCATGACGGCTCAGGCGCAATATAGAGACGATGATAGAGACGATGACCAGTATCAGCGTAATCGTGATTACGAGCGCGAGAAGAAGCGCCGGGAGCGCGAGTGGAGACGCCAGCAAAGGCAGCGTGAGCGCAGTGAGCGCAACAACGATAATGGCTACGGCTATGGCAATGATGGCTATGGCTATGGCAATCGTCGCGGGCGCAGCTCGGATGGATACGGCAACTACGGCGGCTCTTTCCAACTTCGTCAGACAGCGCTGAATGCAGGCGCGAACGAAGGTATTAAGGAAGGACGCAGAGACCGTGAGCGCGGCGAGCGTTTTGACTATGCGGACGAAGGCGCTTACCAGAAAGCCACGGAGGATTACAGCTCAAGACTTGGTGACAGATATACCTTTCAGCGATATTTTCGCGAGGCATTTGTGACCGGGTACACAGAGGGCTACAGGGGTTACTAAAACTGCCGACAGCGCAGACACACCGGGCGAGCATGAGAGAGAAATTTCTCACGCTCGCCCTTTAATTTTGTTCAACTGTATCTTGCGGTAGAGTGAGGCTGTCCTGATGCTTTATCGAAGCATCAAGGCTCTTCTTTATCTGCCAAATCAAGTCTCATTTCGTGCATCGTCAACCTGAAGCCATGCCTGTCAAACAATTTTCTCGCGCGTGCGTTTCCCGGAGCGACCGACAGCATGACGCTGCCTGAACCTAACCTGCGCGCAGCATTGATGGCAGCCTTCATCAGCAGCGCACTGACCCCCTGCCCGCGCGCCGACTCGTCAACATAAATTTCGTGTATCCACGCCGTAGCATCTGAAAGATTTATAAAGCTCTCCGCTTCAAGCCGCACGAAGGCATAGCCGACGATACGCCCTCCCAATTCTGCAACCAGGATGGCTGCGTCTTCGCGCACAAGTTGCTCTCGATAGAACACAGGCAAATCTATCTTGATCGCATCGAAGCCTATAAATCTCTGCGAATCGTAGGCGTGATGCTGGCGGATGAGTTCCCCGCCATAGCTGCTGACTGCCGCAAGGTCGCCGGTGGTCGCCCGACGGATTACAACTTGTGATTCAGACATGATGGTGATGTGAAACTATAATTCTAAAAGAGGCACAGATGTTTGAAATCCTAATGACGGGCAGCAACCTTAAATCAATTGTTCCGCTCTCTCAGCGAAGGCTCAAAGGCGCGTGTGGTGTGGTCTGTGACGCTGGCGGCTGGCTCGCGCGGAGCAGCTTCCAGTTGCGGCGCGGGGCGTTCGTCGAGCTGTGCAGGACGCTTTTCTTTATCATCAGCCCGCAGATAAACATTGAGCGTGCGCGCGAGCTGGCGTATGAGCAGCCACGAGATGCCGACGACCGCCGTCAAGCTTATCATCATAAAAGCCATGACCGCGCTGGCGCCGAGCATCCTGTTCAGCAATTTTTCGACGAGCAGAAAGACAAAGATAAAGCCTGCGACAGCCACTACGCCGCTGATGACGGTAAGCCCTTGCACTATCTCTACGAGCTTATCAGGCGGGGCTGAAGATCGCTCCAGCGGGTTAGTTGAAAGCGCGACTTTCGCGCCGCAGTGATTGCAATAGCTCAAGCCTCTGGTCAGAGCCGCTCCGCAGGTTGAACAAAACATCTGTCACTTCCTCCTCTTCTTTGTGGGCAATACGATACTCTGCCCTCAACGGTTCGCCAACCTTTCATTATAATCATCAAACAAGCGCCGTTCACCATCAGAAAATTTCACCGGCTGTGAAGACATGGTATTCTTTCGTTTATTAGTGAAGAGGAGAAAACGAGGATGAGCAGCACGCCGCGCCCGGGTGAAAGCTACGGCTCTTATCAAGCCCTAATCGAAAATACGCTCAAGCGCATCGAGCGCGAAGATGTGATTCGCCGCATCTGGGAACGCGACGCGACGCTCTGGAAAGAGGACGAGGCGCACCGGAAGATTATCTCGAACTCGCTCGGCTGGTTGACGGTCGCTCGCTTGATGCTTGAGCGCGTGGATGAGATAGAAGCTTTTGCTGTTGAAGTGCGCGAGGCTGGATTCCAGCATGTCATGCTCCTCGGCATGGGAGGCTCAAGCCTCTGTCCAGAAGTCATGCGCCGCACGTTCGGGCAGCAGGAAAATTTTCCGCAGCTTCTGGTGCTGGATACGACAGACCCTGACACCATCTCTGCTTTGGAAACAATCGTTGACCTCGAACGGACGCTTTTTGTCGTCGCTTCAAAATCAGGTACGACCATCGAGCCGCTCTCGTTTTATAAATATTTTTATGACCGCGTGCGCTCCTTGAAAAACGAGCGCGCGGGCGAGAATTTTGTCGCCATCACAGACCCCGGCACGTTGATGGAGCAGATGGCGACCGAAGCCGGATTCCGCCGCATCTTTCTCAACCCGTCCGACATAGGGGGTCGCTACTCCGCTCTCTCTTATTTCGGAATGGTTCCGGCGGGCTTGATGGGGCTGGACGTGCGCGAGTTGCTCAAGAAAGCTGTGGCGATGATGGATGCGTGCGCGCATGCTGTGCCGATTGCTGAAAATCCCGGCGCGCAGTTGGGAGCAATGATGGGCGCGCTCGCGCTCGAAGGGCGCGACAAGCTGACGCTCGTCTTGGATGAGAGCCTTGCTTCGCTCGGTTTGTGGATCGAACAACTGGTCGCGGAGAGCACTGGCAAAGAAGGCAAAGGGATTGTGCCCGTCGCGGGCGAGCCGCTCGCCGCGCCGGATGTTTACGGAGACGACCGCGTCTTTGTCTACGTTCACCTTGGCGAGCCGGATGCAGAGACGGGAGACAACTTACGCGCGCTCGAAGCCGCAGGCCATCCGCTCTTGCAGCGCCCGCTCTCCGGCACGCTAGACCTCTGCGCAGAATTTTTTGTCTGGGAGTTTGCGACGGCTATCGCCGGAGCTTTGATGGCAATCAATCCCTTTGACCAGCCGAACGTGCAGGAGAGCAAAGATAACACTAACAAGCTGCTCGACGAGTTTAAGAAAACCGGCGCGCTGCCCGAACAACAAACCATCGCCACCGAAGGCGACATGAAAGTTTACGGCGCGTCGCAGGAAAGAATTGATTCCGCACAGCCGCTTGCCGCAGTTATCAAAGAACACCTGTCGCGCGCGGGCAGCGGAGATTACATCGCGCTCCTAGCATACATCGAAGAAACAGAAGCGCATAATGAACTGCTGCAAGCTCTCCGCACGCGCCTGCGTGATAAGCTCAAAGTGGCGACGACGACGGGCTACGGCCCGCGCTTTCTGCATTCGACAGGGCAACTGCACAAGGGCGGTGCAGACAACGGAATCTTTATACAGCTAACCTCTCAAGACCATACAGACCTCGCGATTCCGGGCGAGCCATACACTTTCAGCATCCTGAAAGAGGCGCAGGCTCTCGGCGACTTTTCTTCGCTTGAGCAAAGAGACAGGCGCGCGATTCGCGTTCATCTGGGGAGCGATGAGGAAGCGGGTTTGAAGAGGCTGTTGCAAATTGTTAGTGACGAGATGAAGTAAGCATCATGTCAGAACCGCCTGCGGTAGCGGGCGGGTACTCAACATCGAACGACCCGCCCGCTACCGCAGGCGGTTCTGACACGAGTTAAGCATTTTATGTTGAATGAAGCAGACATCGGAATGGCTGGCGTCGGGGTGATGGGGTCGAACCTCGCTCTGAATATGGAGCGGCACGGCTTTGCGGTGGCCGTCTGGGATCGTCATGTCGAGAAAGCGATGCCGCTTGTTGGCGGCGACCGTCGCATCTTTGCCACGAAGACGCCAGCGGAGTTTGTGCGCTCCATCAAAAGACCGCGCAAGATCATGTTGATGGTCAAGGCCGGAGAGCCTGTTGACTGGACTATCGAACAATTCAAGCCTTTCCTAGAAGCGGGCGACATCCTGATTGACGGCGGCAACTCTGAATTCACGGACACGATGCGGCGCGAAGCTGCGCTCAGGACAGCGGGCTTGCGCTTTATCGGCTCAGGCGTTTCCGGCGGCGAAGAAGGCGCGCTCAACGGCGCGAGCCTGATGCCCGGAGGCGCGCTTGAAGCTTACAAGGAGATTGAAAATATCTGGACAGCCATCGCTGCCAAAACCGAAGACGGCGCATGCACGACTTATGTCGGGCCGGACGGCGCAGGGCATTTTGTCAAGATGGTTCACAACGGCATCGAGTACGGCGACATGCAATTAATCGCCGAAGCTTACGACATCCTGCGCCGCGTGCTGGGGATGAAAGCCGCCGAACTGGCGGACACTTTCGCGCGCTGGAACGAAGGCATTTTGAATTCTTATCTGATTCAAATCACCGCAGACGTTTTTCGGGTTCAAGACACAGAGACGCGGCAGCCGCTTGTTGATTTGATTCTGGACAAGGCGGGACAGAAAGGAACCGGCAAATGGACGGCGCAGGTGGCGCTTGATCTGGGCATCGCGATTCCTACGATTAACGCTGCGATTGAAGCGCGCTTTCTCTCCGCGCTGAAAGACGAACGCGTGGCGGCGAGCAGGCAAATCAAAGCTCCGCAGGTCAACGCATGGAGCGGCGACGGCCAGTATCTTGTCGGGGCAGTGCATGACGCGCTTTATGCCTCAAAAATTTGTTCTTACGCGCAAGGGTTTAGCCTGATTCGCGCCGGGTCTGACAATTACGGTTGGGAGATTGATTTGAGCGAGATGGCGCGCATCTGGAAGGGCGGCTGCATCATTCGCGCGAAGCTGCTGGACAATATCAAGACGGCTTACAAGCGCGAGCCGCAGCTTGTCAATCTACTGCTTGACGAAGACTTTCGCGCGTGGATGGCAGGGGCGCAGAAACAATGGCGCACCTCTCTCAGCATCGCGCAGCAGCACGGAGTTCCAGTCCCTGCTATGTCCGCGAGCCTCGCTTATTTTGACAGTTACCGCACGGCGAATCTGCCGCAGAATCTCACGCAGGCGCAGCGCGATTATTTCGGCGCGCACACATACGAGCGCGCGGATAAACAGGGAGTGTTTCATACCGATTGGAATGAAGAGAATTAAAGTCAACGAAATCAGATGATGATTCTCGCGGGCGACATCGGCGGCACGAAAACGAACCTTGCGCTCTACGAAGCGCAGGCTGAAGGGTTGTCACTGGTTGAGGAATATAAAGCTCTCAGCCGCGATTACGAGAGCCTCGAATCATTGATTGAGAGGTTCGTCAAAAAAATTGAGCATCCTCTTCAAGCCGCCTGCTTCGGCATCCCGGGGCCGGTCATCGGCGGCGCATCAAAGACGACTAACCTCCCGTGGTTTGTGGATGAGAAATCGCTCGCTCGCGCTCTGCGGCTCGACGCTGTGTATTTGATAAACGATCTGGAAGCGACTGCTTACGGCATTCCCGCGCTGGATGGCGATCAGCTCATGATGCTTAATGCTGGCGTGCCGGAAGAGCATGGCAACGTGGCTTTGATTGCTGCGGGCACTGGATTGGGACAGGCCGCGCTGGGGTGGGACGGTGAGCGACAGCGCGTGATGGCCTCGGAAGGCGGGCACGCGGACTTTGCGCCGCGCAGCGAGTTGGAGATAGAGCTGCTGCGCTACCTCTTGACCTTGCATGAGCATGTCAGCTACGAGCGCGTGCTGTCGGGGCCGGGGCTGGTCAACATCTACAATTTTTTGAAAGCGTGCGGGTATGCGACAGAGCCTGACTGGCTGCATCAAGCTTTGATTGCGAGCGACGATCAGGCGCAGGTCATCTCGCAAACCGCGCTGGCAGAAACAGCCGAAATGTGCGTCAAAGCTCTGGACATCTTCGCCACAGTGTACGGCGCGCAGGCTGGCAACCTCGCGTTG
>JACMLC010000088.1 GCA_014379795.1 Pyrinomonadaceae bacterium | reverse complement strand
TTTTTCCACTTCGACTATCTGGACTTATTGAAAATTATTATGCCGATTTATAAACCGGCTAGACGGTACAGCGACAACCACACAGCAGTTGAATGTCCACCGGGGAAACATGACGGAAAACTTTTCCCTCACGCACATGCAGGACATCCAGCGTATAGGGGTTGAACACAACGACATCTTTGACGCCTTGCGATAGATAGAACTGCGGGCCGATCTCAAGGTCTTTGGCTTCGTATCCCTTGCTTATCACCTCTATAACAGATTCGGGGACAAGCTTAATTGCTTCATCATCATCTTCAGGCTCCCGACAGAAAATAGAGATGTCCGGTCTTTTCAAAGACCCGTCGGGGAAACTGATATAAACGTCGGAAGCATGCACACAGGCGCATCTCTCTTCTGAGGCTGAGGCAACATCGGCCTGCGCGATGGTAGCGCGGATTCGATCAACCGCCTTCTGATGCTTATAGACCGGATACGGTTCCCAGATCGGCAACCCCTGCACGATTTCCAACCGGACTCCGAGTTCTTCGGCTCTCAGAAATTTTGAATCCATATCTACACCCCGAAAGATAAGGGTATTACAAGGTTGATGAATGTCCTAGCAAAACTATTCATCCCGCCTCAGCTTGTTTGACAGCATCTTTATAAACCTGAAGAGCATGCTCAGCCAGTTCTGTTTGGACTGTAATTCTGTACGGATGCTTGGCGACGAAAGATGGAACCTGGCGGACGCTGGCGCCGAGTGTGTTTAGAGTGGCGACGGACTGTTCGTCCGTTAGCTCTTCGACTCCGAAGGCTTCGGCGGCGCGGCGTAAGGCTCCGCGCAGGCGGTCAAGCGGCAATTCTCGCGCGGCCAAAACTTTTCCGCGCGCCTGAAATTCGCCGAGCGCGCGGATGACAACCTGTTCGGCTGCGAGAGATTGATCTCCTGTCGGCTTCTCGAAGAAGCTAGGCTGGTGCATCGAAATTTGATTGTCTCCAAAAAGCTTTTGAAAAATCTTAAGGCACACTATGCGTGTCAGTGCTTGGCTTAGCTTCCGGCTCACCGGAGGTGGCGAGAGGCGCGACGGGCTGCGGTGGCGGCTGCGGCGCGCCCTTCTCCGCTTTCTGCAACTCCGCCTGTTCGTATGGGTCTAGCCGCGCAAAGACGTAAAAGGTTTCGCCCGCGCGGATGGCTCCCAAAAACCTGAATGTGTTGTTGAGGACTTGTCCGACCTTAAAACGGTTCGGGTTGGGTGGTTTCTCAAAGAGCGTGCCCAGCTCGTCGCGTGCCGCCGCTTCCAATTCAGGCAAGTAATCATTTCCGGTTTCGCGTGCGATGCCGATTGCCATTTGCCGCAGGGCGCGAATGCGATTCGAGTTGCGGCGATAATATCGCGGGCTGATCTCGTGACGGCTGGCGCGGTCGTCAACCACTTCCTGCTCGCCGCGCAGGTATCCGAGATAAGCGCGCACGACCGGCCCGAACTCTTCTTCCCCGTCACCGCCAGCGGCCTCTTGTGCGGCTGCCGCGCTGCCGAGCATCGCGAACAACACCGCCAGCAATCCGAGGCGGAAGATTATTTGCTTTCGTTTCATCTTTCCTGACAACCCAGCTTGATAGTCGAAACAGATGGGGGACCCAGCTTTAAATTGGGAAGAGTTTACCACAGGCTCTGATTTCAAAGCATTTCTGTTTGCATGCCAAGAGAGCTTTACAAAACACAAGATTAGGCCACAGTGACGCAGAGACACAGAGGACAGAACAACACATTTTGATTTAGCATCTTCTTCATCTGCTTCTTCTGCTCCTCGGTCTCTGTGGCTCTGTGGCTTAGTTTTGCGTGCTACTGGAGGCGAACGTGCGTTGCGCGGCACGGAACGTGATGATACATTTTGATCGCTAATTTTTCCGACAATCATTCAAGCTGATGACAGGCGAGCAGGAGAACAAAAACGGTAAGCGTATCGCGCTTTGCGTGAGCGGCGGCATCGCGGCTTATAAAGCCGTAGAGGTCTTGCGCGGCTTGCAACGCGCGGGCTGCGAGGTGCGCGTGGCGATGACACAGCGCGCCTGCGAATTTATCAAGCCGCTCACCTTTCGCGCGCTGACGGGCGAGCATGTCGTCGTGGATGATTATGCACCGGACAATCCAGACCCCATCGCGCATATCACTTTTTCGCAGACCGTTGATCTCTTTCTAGTGGCTCCCGCCACCGCCAACATCATCGCCAAGTTTGCCAACGGCGTCGCAGATGATTTTGTGACCTCAACTTATCTGGCGTCGAATGCGCCTGTGCTGATTGCTCCGGCGATGAACACTACAATGTGGAATCATCCAGCGACGCAGCGAAACTTGCGGCGGCTAAGAGAAGACGGCGTGCAGATTATAGAGCCGGACGCGGGCGAGATGGCCTGCAAGACGATTGGGCCGGGACGCCTGAGCGAGCCTGAGCAGATTGTCGCCGCCGCGCTCGCAATGTTGCGCGAACAGGAGATGCGCGGCGCACAGGATTTAGCGGGCGAGCGCGTCTTGATAACTGCGGGCGCGACGCGCGAGGAGCTTGACCCCGTGCGTTTTCTCTCGAACCGCTCATCCGGGCGGATGGGATTCGCGCTCGCGGAGGCAGCGCGCGGGCGCGGCGCAGAGGTCACAATCGTCGCGGGCGAAACCAGCGCGCCCGTGCCACAAGCGATACGCCTCGTGCGCGCCGCTTCCGCCGAAGAGATGCGCGACGCCGTGATGAAAGAAATAAATGAAGCGACGGTTTTCATCGCCGCCGCCGCCGTCGCGGATTATCGCCCCGCGTCGCGCGCCGCGAGTAAGATTAAAAAGTCTGAAGCCGCGCTCTCAATCGAGTTGGTTCCGACCCCCGATATTCTCGCAGAAGTCGCGCGCGCGCGTCGTAACGGTTTGCTCGTCGTCGGCTTTGCCGCCGAGACCGGCAACGTGATTGAGAACGCGCAGGACAAGCTGCGTCGCAAACAACTGGATGCCATCGTCGCCAATGACATCACACGCGAAGGCGCAGGCTTTGATGTCGAAACCAATATCATCACGCTCATCGCGCGCGACACGGACGCGCCTGTGGCCTTGCCCCTGATGTCAAAGCTCGAAGCGGCGCACCGCATCCTTGACGAAGTTTTGCGCCTGCGCCGCACACATGAAAAAAACTGAGACAGTAGATAAGAGTGAAGCTGTTCTTTCAAATCGTATGCCCGATAAAAATCAAGATGAAGGTTTTCAGTCTCTCGTAGCAGAAGTCAAAGAGCATCTTTTGTATCTGCAAGAGCTGGGCGTCGAAACAATGGAGAGCATGCCGGATGCCGGGACAGCGTCCGCCAAAACGCTTCCCGTCACAGAGCGACCGGGCGCACCCGCGAGGACGGCGGCGCAGGATGCCTCGCTCAAACGCAATGCTCTGGCGGCAGATGCACTAGACGCGCAGGCGCGCAAGACAGCCCCCGCGCAGAAGCTTGACGCACACTCATCAGAACCTACAGGGGAAGAGACGAACATGGTTAAGAGAAAAGTGAAGAAGACGCCGGAGCTTGAGACTCCCGCGCCGATAGAGACGCTGTTCGGCGCCATCACGCCGAAGGATGAAGCGAGCTTGCCGCGCGTGAACGAGACGCTCGAAGACATCTGGAACGACATCGGCGAATGCGTGCGCTGCCCGCTTCATGAAGGCCGCACACACATCGTCCACAGCGAAGGCAACCGCAAGGCAGGTAAGGCAACGGGGCGGGAGGCCTCAGCCGCGGGCCCAGTCGGCGAGCTTGTCGATGGTCTCGCGCGCGGCGGCGTCGATCTGGCCGGCGCCAATACCCACCCATGGGTCAGCCTCGCTCCCCCCGGCCGTCTCTTGGCCGGAGATCCGGTAGAGCCGCGTTCCGCCCGCGTCCGATACATCCCATGTGTAAACGAGGAGCGTTCCGCTCGTGTCGCCTACCGCCGAGAGGTAGCCCTTCACCCGGTAGATCGCCGAAGGGTCGTCCGCCGGTACGATGGTCAGGTTGCGGGTTTTGGCGTAGCGCTTGAGGCTATCCTCGAGCGCGAAGCGCATCTCGGCCGGGACGCCGGTCACGGTGGCGAAAGCGAAGCGAACCTCAGTTCCGGTAACCGGGGCGGGGCCAAGGTTGCGGGTCGTCTTCGACGCGATCAGCGGCGGCGGGCCCGGGCCGAGCTTCGGTGCGGGCACCGACGTGCATGAAGCCACGGCAAAGGCAGCGAGACAAATGATTGCGGCAAGGCGCAGGTGGCTGCCGTTGGCTCGAGGCATGGCTTTCTTTCTTTGGCGTCGTGGCTATTCTTTCTCTAACCGTAATCTTGGCTTGGTTCCAGACTTGCATGGGGCACGGCGCAAAGCCGTGCTGCCGTCCACGCACGTTCCCATAGGCTCACTGGGTCAGAAAAATGGGCAAGCCGATCGTATTCATCCACGGCGCGTGGCTGACGCCCGCGTCTTGGGACAAGTTCAAAGGCCGTTTC
>JACMLC010000087.1 GCA_014379795.1 Pyrinomonadaceae bacterium | reverse complement strand
GGCTTTCCAGTGACTTCACGGGCAGCTTAAGCCTTCCAGAACAAGGGCGTTGACACTCGCTATTGACGCGTGTTAGCGTAATCTTCAGGCTCCGCGCGGGATGCGTGGAGTGAAGTTTTTTTTGATGACGTTGACGGAGCGCCCTTCCTCCCGGGCGCAAAGAAGGTGACGCGCCGCCCCCGCTTCCGGTTAACGCCGCCAACCCGAATTTACTTTAATCATTGTAGATGGATTCTGATGGGCTTCGATAAATCAAAGGTGATGCGTGCGGCTGAGAAGCATCTTGCACAGGGCAAGATTCCATCGGCTATCAAAGAATATCAGCAGATCGTCCAATTTGAGCCGGATGATTTCTCCGCGCTCAACATGCTCGGCGATCTGTTTGCCCGTACCAACCAGCAGGAAGAAGCGATCAAATGCTTTACGCGCGTGGCAGAGCATTACCGCGAAGAAGGCTTTGCCTTAAAAGCCATCGCGATGTTCAAAAAGATAAATCGCCTCAAGCCCGGCAGCGTGGAGATTGCAGCCAAGCTGGCTCCGCTCTACGAAGTGCAGGGGCTGATTGTAGATGCGCGCACGCAGTATCTTTTGGTGGCGGACGCTTACAAGCGCGGTGGGCAAGCGGCCAAAGCTCTCGAAGTCCTGCGCAAGATCGCAGACCTTGACCCGAATAATACGGACATTCGCCTGAAGCTGGCCGAAGGCTACGAGCGCGAAAATTTTCGCAACGATGCCGCCGAAGCTTTCTCGCACGCGGGCGCACAGTTTTACGCGCGCGCAGCTTATGAGCAGGCGCTTGATGCCTACACGCGCGCCCTAAACATCATTCCTTACGACCATACCGCGCTCAGCGGTTTGACCTCCACGCACATCGCGCTCGGGATGGCGGATGAAGCCGCAGAGATTTTAGAGAGCGCGGTGTCAGTCCAGCCGGATGATACAGAGCTGCTGTCGTTGCTGGCGCACGCTTACGTCGAGGCGGAAGATACGAGCGCCGCAGAGCGCGCGACCGCCCGGCTGGTCGAGAGAGAGCCTTCGAGCTACATGCGCTTTGTCGAGGTGGTGCGCCTCTATCTCAAAGCGGACGATCAGGATTCTGCGCTGCGTCTCCTGACAAGCAATGTCGAGCAGATGCTCTCCGGCAATCAGGAAGAGACGCTCGCCGAAGTTTTGAACGAGATACTGGCGCGCAATCCCGAACAGATGGATGCTTTGCGCCTGCTCGTGCGCCTGCACACATGGCAGCACGATGATGAGAAGCTGCGCGGCGCGCTCGATAGGCTTGCGGAAGCAGCCGAAACTGCGGGGCTTGAGGACGAAGAGCGTCAGGCGCTCGGACAACTCGTGCGGCTTGCCCCTGACGAAACAAGGTATCGTGAGCGGCTAGAGCAACTGGGCGGCGCATCCGAAGAGCTTGAAAGTGAAGAGGCTTATGCCGCCGGAATTATTGAAGAGGAAGAAGTCCCGACCTTCGAGAGTTTTATTTCGATGAACGAGGAGGCTGCGGCTGAGACAACGGGCGCAGAGTCCGCACAGTTCGAATGGAACGCAGCCACACCGCAGCCGGCGGCAGCAGACCCCTCAGCCTCCTTCGCAGACCTTAACGACGACGATTGGGCGACGGAAGGCTCTGCTGCGGGCGAAGCCGATTCCCCTGCGCCAACGAGTTTTCAAGAGTTCGACTTTAACGAGACGGCCAGCGAGCAGCCTGCCGTCGAGACCGCTGCGCCGCCGGTCGAGCCAGCCGTTACTGCTGAACGTCGCGATGCGATGCTGCGGCAGGAATTAGAGAGCGTTGATTTTTATCTCGCGCAAGGCTATGCGGACATCGCGCTGGACACGCTCAACATGCTTGAGCGGCAGTTCGGAACGCACGCTGACATTGACACGCGTCGCCGGAAATTAGGACAGGCGTCTGAAGTATCAACTGACGCCGCGTCTCCCGTCGTTGCTCCCGATGCCAGTGCAGTCGAGGCCACTGATTTATCGGACAGCGGCGCAGTTCAGGAAGCTCCAACGGAAGCGAAGCCAAGCGCGCCCGCACCGGAGGAAGTTGCTGCAACGCCTGCGCCATCCAGGCCGAGCCTTGATCCCGGCCTCGCGGCCATCTTTGACGAATTTCGCACCGCCGTCGAAGAAGATGATGAGATGCTTTCGGATGGCGATTACGAGACGCATTACAATCTCGGTCTCGCTTATAAAGAGATGGACTTGGTTGAAGAAGCGGTCGAAGAATTTCAGACCGCCGCATCCCTTGTCGCGCCGCAAGATGGAACGCCGCGCTACTTGCAATGCTGCAACCTGCTGGGGCATTGTTTCATGCAGAAGGGGATGCCGCGTCTTTCCGTGATGTGGTTCAAGCGTGGGCTGGAAGCTCCCGGCCACACCGAAGACGAATATCAGGCTCTGCGTTATGAACTCGGCACAGCTTATGAGAAAATGGGTGACCTGGATACAGCGTTAGATGTTTTCTCCGAAGTCTACGGCGTCAACGTCTCGTATCGCGGCGTCGCAGACAAGCTGCGCGAGCTGCAATCGCAAAAAGCAGCGAAGTGAAAAAAGTAGTGATAAGTGATGAGTGATAAGTGATAAGAGAAATGCTTTTGATTTTATCTCATCACTTATCACTCATCACTTATCACTGAATTACTTATGTCATCAAAGCTAACAGTCCTGTTCTATATTTTCCTGTGTCTTGAGGTGGGCGTGATGCTCACTCTTTTGCCGTGGATTCCGCAGGGCTTTTTTGGTTTAAGCGATTGGGGCAATAATTATTTTTTGCTCTACGCTGCAAACAAGACCGGCTTGCAGGGCTTGCAGCAAGCCATCTCTTCGGGCTGGGTGCGGGGCGCTGTCTCCGGCCTCGGCGTGCTTAATCTTTTAATAGCCTTCTGGGAAATCACACACTTTCGCCAGACCGTGCGCGTGCTTCAAGGCAGTGGCAGCAGCGCACCGCCTGACACAAGCAAAGATGCCGCTCGACCAGCAAGCCCCGATCATATACCAGATCACCAGCGGCGAGGCGACGAATCAAACGCTGGCAATTGATACCGCGCGCATCCTGCGGCTCGTCGCCGCAGCCGTCGCCGCGCGCGTCTCTCTCATCCAACTCCGTGAAAAAAATCTATCCGCGCATGCGCTCTATGAATTAACAGAGAGGGCTGCGGGGATTATTGCCGGAAGCGCGACGCGCCTGCTGGTCAATGACCGCGCGGACATCGCACGCGCAGCCGGAGCGGACGGCGTGCATCTGACCACGCGCTCGCTCGATGCCGGACTCGTGCGCCGCGCCTTCGGCGAAGATTTTTTAATCGGCGTTTCGGCGCATACGCTCGCCGAAGCCGAAGCGGCACGCGCAGGCGGCGCAGACTTCGCCGTCTTTGGCCCCATCTTCGCCACGCCGTCAAAGGCTGGTTACGGCGCGCCCGTCGGAATTGAAAAACTGCGTGCAGCATCTCAAACGCTTAACCCTTTCCCGCTCGTCGCGCTCGGCGGCATCACGCGCGAGAACGCGGCAGAAGCATTGAAGGCCGGAGCGAGCGGCGTCGCGGCGATTCGCGCTCTCAGCGACCAGCAAAATCTGGAAGAAACCGTGCGCATCATGCGCGGCGAGGCTGGAATGCTATAAAATGTTCTTGAGAATGCCTGATAAAATTCAGCCACAGAGCCACAGAGACACAGAGATGAAAAAGGCAAAAGTGAAGATAATGGAATGTCTTTCTTCCTTTTACCTTTTGCCTTTTGCCTTCCTCCGTGCCTCTGTGTCTCTGTGGCTAATCTTTGATCTTGTTAGGCACTCTAAATACTTTCTAAAAATTTGAACCCATGTCTGGAGCCGTGAGATTTTGATTGATCTTGAAACCAGAGAGCCGCCTGTCGCGCTGACCATCGCCGGGTTCGATCCTTCCGGCGGGGCGGGCGTGGTCGCAGACCTTAAGACCTTCACGGCCTTTAACTGCTTTGCGACAGCCGCCGTGACTTCGCTGACATTTCAAAACACCTTGGGAGTTTACGGCGCGGCGCATCAGAGCGCCGAAACTGTGCGCGCACAGGTCATGCCGGTCGTCGAAGACTTTAGCGTCGCGTGCGCGAAGACCGGGATGCTGCCGACACGCGAGGTGATCGAAGAGGTCGCGCGGCTCTTTAGAGAAACATCTCTTCCCGCGCCGGTCGTAGACCCCGTCGTGCGCTCAACTTCCGGCTATGATTTGATAGACGATGACGCGCTCGCTTCTCTGGTCAAAGAACTGTTGCCGCTGGCGCGCGTCTTGACGCCGAACATTCCGGAGGCCGAACGCATCACCGGCATGAACATCAGAAATGAAGAAGACATGCGCCGCGCCGCGCACGCGTTGCGAGAGATGGGCGCACGCGCAGTCCTCGTCAAGGGAGGACACCTTAAGGATCAGGAGTCACGAGTCACGAGTCAGGAGTCAGAAGGTGCGATCGATCTT
>JACMLC010000795.1 GCA_014379795.1 Pyrinomonadaceae bacterium | reverse complement strand
CGTCACCGCCGACGCGCTAAAGACCATCACCACGCCGAACAGAGCCAAGCCCGCCGTCGCCGCGAACAACCACCGATCTGCCTGTAGCTTTCTAGCCATAACTAAAATAGTTCCAAGTCTCAGGTCTCAAGTCCCAAGTTAAAGCGCATGACTTTGACTTGGGACTTGGGACTTGAGTCTTTGGACTTCGCTTTTAAAGACTTCCCCGCGATGCTCGAAGCTTTTGAACATATCGAAGCTGGCGCAGGCCGGTGCGAGCAAGACCGCATCGCCCGCCTCTGCCGCCGCGAAAGCCTTTTGTACAGCATCACTCATATCAACAGCGCGCTCAGACGGCGCATCGTTTTTTAACTCTGCTTCAATCGCGTCGGCATCTTCACCGATTAAAATCAGCCTGCGCGCTTTGGCGCGAATCAACGGCGCGAGCGGAGCGTAGGGCGCACGTTTCCCCTTCCCGCCGAGAATCAAAATCACTTTTCCTTCGTCTTCAGCCAGAGCTTCCAGAGCTTTTAAGGTCGCATCCACGCTCGTCGCTTTGGAATCGTTATAGAAAGTGACGCCGTCAATCTCTGCGACACGCTCCATGCGATGCTCTACGGGTTGAAACTTACGAACGGTCTCGCGCATGGAATCCGGCGAGGCTCCGCAGGCCAAGCCCGCCGCCAGAGCCGCCAAAATATTTTCCACATTATGAAGTCCGCGCAACTGCATCTCATCACGCGTTAGAAGCACGCGCTCTCCATCCTTCGTCCGCGCGACCAGCTCGCGCCCGCCGCGCAAGAACAATCCTTCTTTTAACTCGCGCTGCACGCTGAACATCACGACATGCGCGCGAAGGCCGCTTGCCCACGAAGCAACGATTTCATCATCCGCATTCAAAATCGCTACGTCTTCCGGCGTCTGGTTGCGAAAAACGTTGTGCTTTGCCGCAGCATAGTCTGTGACATGGTCATAACGATCCATGTGATTCGGCGTGACGTTCAAGACGAGCGCGACCGCCGGATGAAAATCCGCAATCGTCTCAAGCTGAAAGCTTGAGACCTCCGCCACCATCCATCCATCATCGCGCGAAGTCTCGACCATAGAAATCAATGCCGTCCCGATGTTGCCGCCGACCTGCACGGGCAGCCCCGCGTCTTTCAACAACTCTCCAATCAAAGTAGTGGTCGTCGTCTTGCCGTTCGTGCCCGTGATAGCGACGATGCGGCCACGCATGAAACGCGCGGCCAACTCGACTTCACCGATCACCAACGCCCCCGCGCGTTCTGCGTAACGAGCCGGAATAATCTTGGTCGGCACGCCCGGACTCATCACGACCAGCTCAACCTGATCCAGCAGCCACATGGGCACATCGCCCGGCAGGAGTCCCACGCCTAACGCCTTAAGCTCACGCGCCTCTTCAGGCCATTCCTCAATTGGCTTGCGGTCATTCAGAGCGACTACCGCACCGCGCGCCGCCAGGAATCGCGCGCACGCAATGCCGCTGCGCGCCGCGCCCATCACTAAAACTTTTTTACCCGCAAGCTCCACAACGTCAACGAAGTTTCAAAGTCGAAAGACTTAACAGCGCAAACAAAAT
>JACMLC010000086.1 GCA_014379795.1 Pyrinomonadaceae bacterium | reverse complement strand
TTGATAAAAATACAGTCGTCCGCTTGCGCGATGCTCGCGTCAAGATGCTGCGCGAGATGGGCGTCGCTCCATCCTTTATCGCCGACCGCGCCGTTGCTAAAAGACTTTTTGGCGAATATCCATACGGGCGCAACGTTGCGGGCGCGACCGAGACGCTGGCAAGCATCGAGCGCGCAGACCTCATGCTGGCGCGCGAGCGATTCCTGACGCCGGACAATGCCACGATGGTTATCACTGGCGGCGTGGCGGAAAACCGCGCACTGCGCACCTTGCGCCAGCTCTTAGGCGCTTGGCGCAAGAGCGACAAGCGCGTCCCGTCAACTTTTCGCCAGCCCGAAGTCCCAGACGCGCGCACGCTTCTCATAGACATGCCCGGAGTGGAAAACGTTGAAGTCAGGCTGGCGACACGAACCATGCCGCGCGCAGACAAAGACCTTGCGGCAACGATGCTGCTTGCGCTCCTTGCGCGCGACCGCTGGCAGGCTGCGTTCCCGGAATTAAACCGGAGCGCGACTTTCGTGCGTCACGAGCCGCATTTAATGACAGGCATGTTCGTGATGGGAGCTTCCGTCCGCACGACCGAAGCCGCGCATGCGCTTGAGTCCGCGCGTCATGTGCTGCGCGCTCTCGCAGAGTCGCAAGCCACAGCCGCAGAATTTGAGCGCGTGAGAAACGAAGCGATAGCAGTTCTTAATAAAGCGCAGGACGAGCCGAACATGCTTTCGGAAATGTGGCTCGATGCGGAATCTTACAGGCTCGGCGCCAACGCGGATCAGGCTCGCGCAATCGCTAAGCTCACGCCAGCCGATCTTCAGCGTGTCGCCGCACGGCTCTTTCGTGAAGCAGCCTTTGCCAGCATCGCTGTCGGCAGCGCGGCGCAGGTCAAAGCAGACCTCGAACGCACGGGCAAAGTCGAAGTCTTGGGCGAAGCCCCCACACCTAAAACCTCTACGGTCGCCCCTCCGGCCAAAAGCCCGTAGCCCATTTACAAACTTATCACAAGCCATTCGCAACCATTCATCAACGTAAATTCAATTAAATGGTAGCCCAACAAAGGAAGGTGTCGGAAAGCGAGCATAGCGCGCGCGTGCGCGAGATGTTCGCAGGAATCGCCGGACGCTACGATTTTCTGAATCACCTGTTGTCCGGCAACATAGACAAACGCTGGCGCAGGCTCGTGGCGCGCGAGCTTCAGGGCGTTCTGGCTGTGAGCGGAACGCGTGCTCTGGATGTCGCGTGCGGGACGGGCGATTTAACGCTGGCTCTGAGAGAGGCTACGAAGGCAGATGTCATCGGCACGGACTTCTGTCGCCCGATGCTGGAGATTGCGGCGCACAAAGCATCATCCCTGAGCGGAAAAAAGATTCCCTTTATCGAAGGTGATGCGCTCAGGCTTCCATTCGCAAGCGAGTCTTTTGATGCCGTGACCATCGCGTTCGGCCTGCGAAATTTGTCGAGCGTCGAAGAAGGCTTAAAAGAACTCCTGCGAATTTTGAAACCGGATGGGCGCGCTGCGATTCTGGAATTCTCCAGCCCGGTCATACCCGGCTTTCGTCAGTTCTTTAAGTTTTATTTTACGCGTGTGTTACCGCGCATCGGTGGCTTAGTCAGCGGCTCGCGCGGCGCATACGAATACCTTCCTGATTCTGTCTCGCGTTTTCCAGACCAGAAGCGGCTCGCCGCCTTGATGCGCGCGGTCGGCTTCGAGGAGGTTGCATATCAAAACTTAACCGGCGGCATCGCTGCCCTTCACTTGGGCAAGCGACCGCCACAAAAATAATCAAATCGGCTGCCGTTTGAAACTCTCTCAAACGATGCAGCCACAGGTGTAGTCCGGTAGGGTTCGCTATCCAAAACTTGTCGGAAGTAGTCGGGGCCGACGACAAGATTTAAAGCGAATCCTACCGGGTTACGATTTTAAAGGCAGTGACAAGTGACGGGTGACAAGTGACAAGAGAAAAACAGCTTCTATAGCTGTCTGCGATTGACTGTGACCTGCGGCGCGATGGTGGCGACCGGCGGCGTGAAGTGTAGCTCCAACGCCTCGCTTAAATTAGCTAAAGCTTCCGCTTCCGTCGCTCCCTGTGAAGCAACGTCAACTTCAAGGCATTGAGCGACAAACCATGCTCCCTCCTGCCACACAGTTGCGTTAAAGTTTCGTTTCATAATAGTCAATCTCCACCGTTGATTTTAACATGCTTCATGTCTGACTCGCCTCAACAATGGCAATCTCATCCGGCGTGAGGTCATAGAGTTCGTAAACGAGATTATCAATCTGGCGGTCGAGGGCGGCGCACTTGTTTTCGTAGAAGTTGCGGTCGCGGCAGGGCGGGACTGGGTATATCTTTAAATACCATTAAGCAACTGACAGTTCGCGTGTGTGAGTAATATCGCGCCTGCTGACAGGGCGCACTTGTGCAGCTTCAAGGGTGAGGACTGCCGCCGTATGACCGTCGAGGGTAACGAACTCGACCTCGTAAGCTTCGCCATCTTTGTAAATATGAACAACTGTGCCCACATCGCCTGCTTCCAGACCTGAATCGGGAACTGATTGTGTTAAGACAACTCGTTCGTGTTCATTAATCATTGTTTCTACCCTTCATGCGGATATGCCGTGACCAGACGCGGGACATCTTCGTCAGTTTCTATAATCCAAACAGTACGAACAACGGGTGTCTTGCCGCTTGGGGTCTTGATGTCTCCATGAATAATATACTTCTTCCCGTGTCGGGTTTCCATGTTCTGAGCGACCGGAGAGTTTAAGGCTATCTGACGAAAAGCCGCCGCGAGGGTCTCCCACTGCTCCGGCGCGAATCCGAGCGCGCTGAAGAAAGGAGCTTTACCGCCATTGTCCGGGTGCGCGGCATTGAGCAAGTATTCTGTAATCTTCTCGCGCTCCACTAAAGCAAGGTGCGCGTTTGGCAACATCATTATTTATCCGTTCCTTCGACAATCGCAATCTCATCCGCCGTCAACTCGTAAAGCTCATAGACGAGATTATCAATCTGGCGGTCGAGGGCGGCGCACTTGTTTTCGTAGAAGTTGCGGTCGCTGTCGGAGCGCATTGCTGGCGTCTTGCGCCATTGTTCGGGTGGTGACAATGCTTAGCGAGGTGGTTCTTCACTGCGCTGGCGAGAGACTCTTTCGGCAATCTGCGCGACCTTTTGGTTTGACAAAATATTAGCGCGCTCGCTTGTGTAGTCGCCGCTGCCCTGCTCATACATCTGCAAGAAGCGAATTAAGCCTGTCGCGCCAAGCTCTCGCGCCAGGACTTCCAACCCGATAAGACGAATTTGTTCCTGCGTTAATTCCTGAGTGCTCATCTGGTCTCAATCTCCTGTAGCCAGCGTAACGGATTAACAACGCGCACTTTAAGTTGGGTCGCCAAACGGTTGGCGCGTTTCAATAGTTTATCATCAGTAGTCAGGAATACGTGCACGCCGCCGCTTTCGGCACACGCCAGATGCAAAGCGTCAAAGCCTGCGAAGCCGAGTTGTTCAAGTTCGGTGGCGCGTCTGATTTCATTTTCTGCGACAGTGATTTTCAGCGCCGCGAGAGATGCCAACAGCTTCGCCTTGAGCGCACGTTCGGCGTCAGGGGTTTGCGAGATTTCATCGTCAACAGCTTCGCTTGTCACCCATGAGAGCTTATCATCTTCGACGCGAGCGAGAATGAGCTTGACGGCTTCGGCTTCGAGGCGAAGCCGTGTCTGCCGTTGATCGTCAAAGGGACGTTGTAAACAACACACGTCCAGATAAATCTTCGTCCGGCTCGCGCTGATGGTTGTGGGGTCGTCGGCCATTACTTCATTTTACTTTCGATATGCTTGCCGCTTCAACAATGGCAATCTCTTCTGTCGTCAGTTCGTAAAGCTCATAGACAAGCTTGTCAATCTGGCGGTCGAGGGCGAGGCGCTTGTTTGCGCAGCAGTGGCGGTCACGGTCGGTTGTAATTATCTATTGAAAGCAAGTTGAAAACTTAGCGCCGCGAGAATCTCAGTGTGCAGGTTCGTGTCATCAAGCGAGCCGAAAGATTTTATCAGGCGTTGTTTGTCCAATGTACGAATTTGATAGCAGAGAACGATTGATTCGGCAGTTAGTCCGGTCGAACCGATAGGCAACAAAGCCTCGTTCGGATAAATACGCCGGTGAGGTTTGCGCGAAGTGAGAGGCAGGACATTAATCACGGGCAGAATCTGGTTGAGCCGCGTGTCGCTGATAACCAGCACGGGACGCGTTTTACCTTGCTCCGAGCCAATGACCGGATCAAGGTTCGCCAACCAAACGCTCCAGCGGGCCGGCGTCATGCCGGAGTTTCCTCTACGTCAGCGTGGCGGAAGTCTTCCATCGTTTCGCGCAAGTCGGTTAAGAACAATTCATCATTCATCGCCTCGCGCATCGCGGCAAGTTTGGCGTCCGGTTCCGCGCCGCCGGATTTGAATAAGACGATGACCTCAGCCTCTGCCTGTGGCGCGGCGTCATCGGGAAGTTGGACGCGAAGCTCGCGCGTTTCCGGCACGGTGACAATCTGCCTCAAGGCTTGCATAGCTTGTCTTTCTTCTGGTGTTCTCATGTCCTTATCATATCGCATTCCTTCGGAATTGGGTGAGTCAGACGGGACTCATCGCCCCGCCGAATCTTCAACAATCGCAATCTCATCCGCCGTCAATCCGTAGAGTTCGTAAACGAGATTATCAATCTGGCGGCATCCGGTTGGTAATCTCTACTGTCTTGACGCTGACCGTGCAGACGCGCTTGAGCAAGTCAATGACGGTTTCTTTGTAGTCGGCGAAACGGTAGGTGTTGAACTTTTCGGCGATGGTGGCGTCGGATGGTTTCTTTTCTTTGTACTGGTCGAGAATCCATTCGAGTGCGGAGCGGTTGCCGAGTTTGTATTCCCAAGCGGACGACGGGACGCCTTGCAGAACTGTCTCCGTATCGAGTTCGATTGTGCCGTTCGTTTTGTCGGCTCTCAGCTTCGGGCGCGGTGCGGAGTTCGTTTGCGCGTCAACTCTTTTCAGCTTGAAGGGTTTCGCTGTT
>JACMLC010000794.1 GCA_014379795.1 Pyrinomonadaceae bacterium | reverse complement strand
TGGAGTTTGCGGCTCGTGTGTGGTCATAGTAAGTTCAATAAGTTATCTGACAGGTGTCGGATGAATGTACCTGATAAACTTGAGGTTCGTCCACGTTTCAGTTAGCCACAGAGACACAGAGACACGGAGAGAGCAACGAACATTTTATTTAGCATCTCCTTCATCTACTTTTCTTGCTCTGTGTCTGCGGTGTCGCTGTGGCTGAATTTTGTGTGGCATGCCGGTTGATAATTCGTAGCCATCAATGAATACAAACCCGACAGTTTTAATCTCGAATCCAAACGCGGGACGCGGCGGCGCGCGGCGCGCACTTGAGATCAAGCGTTTTTGCGAAGCTCTCAAAGCGCGCGGCGTCAAGGTCGAAGCTTTAAGCACAAACGCGCCCGGCGATGCGGCGCGGCTGGCGGCGACGGCTGCTAAAAACGGCGCGGCGACGATTATCGTCTCCGGCGGCGACGGCACTATCAACGAGGCTTTACAGGGAATGGTCGGGACAAAAGCGCGGCTTGCCATCTGGCCGCGCGGGACGGCGAATGTTCTGGCGCGCGAGATTGGGATGCCGACGAGGCTGGAAAAAGTCGCGGCAGTTATCGCGCGCGGGGAAACGAAGCGCATCTATCCGGGCTGCGCTGTGCTGGAAGAGACACACGAGCGTCGCTACTTTTTTCTGATGGCGGGCATCGGGCTAGATGCTTCTATCGTCAAGAGCGTGCGGCCTAAACTCAAGCGGCGTTTCGGCAAGGCCGCGTTCTGGTATTCCGGCCTCGGACACCTCGCGCGCTGGCAGCCCGTGCATTTTCAGATAGAAGTTGAGGGGCAAGCTTTCTCAGCTACATTCGCAGCCGTCGGCAAAGGCTCGCGCTACGGCGGCGACCTTTCCATCACGCCGCGCGCACGGCTTGATGTGCCGGAGTTTGAAATCTGCATCATCAATTCCCAGAGCAGGCTGCGCTACCTCTCCCTGCTTCCCGGCGCGATCCGCAACGGCGTGGCGAACGGAACCAAAGGCGTGCGATTTTTGATGGCGACACAAGCCCGCGTCACAGGCAACGTAGCCGTACAGGTTGACGGCGAGCTAATCGGCAAACCTCCCATGACATTTGAGATTGTGAAAGAGCCGATTGAGATTATAGTGCCAGAAAATCAACCATGAAGGCCGAAGGATGAAATCAATCGTTCGGCGTTTCGCGTGAAATCCTTATGACTCGTTTATTTCTTGGAATATTGTTTCTGACCTTCGCTCATACTTGGGTTGGTTTGATTAACAGTCACGCGCAAGCTCCGACAATTCCGCACGATTGGAAAACAGTTAGCGCATGTCAAATAAGATTTTCGACTCCCAAAGACTTGAAAAATCAAAATGTAAGGGGCATTGATTCCTGTTATGCAGAGTTTCGCAACAGTAAGATGAGGCTGACGATTGATTCCGGTTCGTGGGGCGGTGTTTTCACCAGAACGCAAACCAATCTTGATTTTAAAGAGGAATTTATCGACATTGACGGCAAGAAAGCACAGGTTGTCACATACAAGGATGCTCAAAGCAACTCCAGCCGTAAGTTTGTGGCAGGATTTTACGTAGCGCTATATGAATCCCCGGATAAAGAAAAGCAACCGAGCGCATTTTTATACATGACGGCGCGAGTTAAAAGTGAGAAGGAGTTGGAAGTGGCGAAGCAAATCTTTCGTAGTATTCGTTTCGATGCTTACAGGCCTTTCACAATCGAACAATAAGAGTGCGCCGCACAACTTATTCAACCCGACGCCTCGATGGCATTCCTTTCATCGTTGTGCTCTGAGGGCAGGTTGTATGCTGCTCGTCAGCGCGGGTTAGATCAGGCGTTCGGCTGCTCAGGTTATCGGTTGGAGTGGTAGTTTACAAGCTACTCGTGAGATGCTTAATTCATGAGGAAAGTAGAAGTCATCCCCCACGACCCTCGGTGGCGAGACGCGTTTGAGACGGAAGCGAAGCACGTTGCCGCCGCACTAGGCGAAAATGTTGTAGCCGTCCACCACATCGGCAGCACAGCCATCCCGAACATATATGCAAAGCCCGTCATTGATCTGTTAATCGAGGTCAGGGACATTACTGAAGTAGATAGCCAGAGTGCAGCGATGGAATCACTTGGTTATGAAGTGATGGGTGAATACGGCATCCCCGGTCGCCGGTACTTCCGTAAGGATAACCGGGAAGGAATCAGGACGCATCACATTCACGCGTTTGAGTCCGGCTCGGCGGAGGTAGAGCGTCACTTAGCGTTCCGCGACTACATGATTGCTCACCCCGTAGATGCACAAAGATACGGTGAGCTAAAGAGGAAGTTGGCGGAGGAACACCCGCAGAGCATAGACGGATATATGGACGGCAAAGATGGGTTCATCAAAGAGATAGACCGGAGGGCGGCGCGGTGGCGTGCATCGCAGATTGGTTAGTAGCCAGCAGCCTAACAAGACGCTGAACCGGACGCGCTGGTCAGCTTGACGTTTATCAATCGGGGTCTCGGCGCGCCGGTTAGCTTTAGCGTTAAGCGGCTTACCTGTCGTTGCATGTGCGCAACAATATCTTGCACCAGAAACAAGGTTGTGGTATAAGCCGTTCTTGAGCTTGGAGCGTTATCCGTCAAGAACACAACGATAGGAGGCAATTATGGAACTGGGAAATTTCTCTGTCAGTTTGGCTGTCAAAGATATAGAGGCGTCGAAGCTCTTTTACCAAAAGCTGGGTTTTACAGTTTTCGCGGGAGATCAATCGCAGGGTTGGCTGATTATGAAGAATGGCGACCACAATATCGGGCTGTTTCAAGGCATGTTCGAGAATAACATTCTCACCTTCAACCCGGGCTGGGGTAGCGAGGCTCAAGCGCTCGGAGAATTCACGGACGTTCGAGAGTTGCAGCGCCAGCTCAAAGCCAGTGGCCTCAACATGATTGCAGAAGCAGATGAAAGCTCTACTGGCCCGGCTAGCTTTATGATTGCTGATCCGGATGGAAATACGATTCTGGTAGACCAACACGTATAGGCCGGTGTGGAGGATGGGAGGAAGAATAAGAATCATAAGAGTGATGCTGTCGGAGATGAACTGCTCATCTCAAATAGCATCTCCTTCATCCTTCATCCTTCCGCCTTCATCCTTTACTTGCCCGTCCACGCGGCGCGCAGCGCACGCATCTCAGGCGTCGCATCCTTTCTCACTTCGATGCGGTAGGTGTAGCGATCCGGCTCTGCGAGGGTGATGGTGGTTTGGATTGTCTTGCGGTCGCGGCGCACTGTGACGGGGACGCGCTCGCCCTGCTTGAAGCGATTAAGGTCGGAGAGCCAAGTGGCGCGCGTCGCCGTCTTGCCGCCGATGGAGAGGATGATGTCATCCTGCTCTAAGCCAGCCGTTTCGCCTGCGGAGTTGAGTTGAACTGTTTGTATCCTGACTTCCTGCGAGTCGTCTCCAAGCACGATGCCCGCCGCGTGCGGCTCGCGCATGGCCTCGCGCACGAGTCGCAAGCCCAGATACCCGAACGCCTCTTCATAAGGCGGCGCATCCACGCCGCGCACATGCAGCTTAAAGAAATCGCTCATGTCCATGCCTGCGACTTCCGAAGTCACGCGCGCGAAATCCTCGCCCGTGTAGCCGCGCCCCTTCAGGTAATAAGTAGCCTTCGGACTTTTGACATAAAACTCGTCGTACATCCGGCGCATCACGTCATCGAGCGAGGCGCGCCCCTTCGTGCGCCCGCGAATCAAGAGGTCTAGCGCCAGTCCCAAGACTTCGCCCTTGTTGTAATAGCTGAATGAAGTGTTAGCCAGATTCGTGCGCTGCGCATGCACGCCGCCGTCTAAGAATGCTGCGGACAGTGAAGAGTCTTCCGCGCTCATCAGGCGGCTGCCCGGCGCGTTCTCTATGCTGCCTATGTAAGCTGCGAGCACGTTGAAAAATTCCCTGTCATCCCACAGCCCTGCGCGCCTTTGCATCAGGTGGCCGTAATAATTGGTGATGCCTTCGGCAATCCACAGGCTGCGCGTATTCAAGGGGCGCGTGAAATCCCACGGCCCCAGCTCAACCGGGCGCAGCCGCTTGACGTTCCAGACATGAAAAAATTCGTGCGCGACCGTGTCCAATGCTGATTCATACGTGCCCGGGTCTGCGAGCGCGCCGGTTTCTATAATCTGCGTCGAGGTCAAATGCTCCATCCCATCGCTTGAGCGGTCGTCCGCCGCGAAATGTATGAGAAAGGTATACGTATCCAAATCCGGCGCGCCCCACATGGCTGTTTCCGCACGCACGATTTTTTCCACGTCGCGCACAAAGGCCGCACGCTTGCCGCCCTCTTCGCCAAACGAATGGATTGCGACGCGATAGGTCTTGCCGTCAACTTTGAATTCATCCACAGTCCAGTCGGGCGCAATCTCCGTCGGTGTGTCCATCAGAAAATCGTAGTTCGGAAAATGCCAGAGCGTCTGATCCGCTTTGTCCATCCGCCCGTTGACGATGCGCCAGCCGCCCGGCGGATTAATCTCAAGGTCAACCGGGTTTGGCTTGTGATCCGCGATGTACATAAAGATGGAGCCGCCGTTAAAGTTCGCATGGCGCGTATCAAGCTGCGAGAAAGTCCCCGAAAGGTCGTTGCCGAAGACTTTATAAGCCACAGTCAAACTCTGTGCGCCGCGCGTCTCAACGCGCCACGTCTGGTTGTCCGTGCGGATGATGGAAGGTTTGAACGACGCGCAATCAACGTTTTCCAGACAGGCAAGGGACGCGCGAAACTCCTGCACGTTCTTGGCAAAGTCAAAGACCGCGTAACGTCCGGGCGACCAGCGCGGCATCTGGAAATCGAGATAATCGCCGGGAAATCCCTTCTCCGTCT
>JACMLC010000793.1 GCA_014379795.1 Pyrinomonadaceae bacterium | reverse complement strand
TGATGACGTAGCCGCCGCCGACATGAAAGCCAGTGCCGACGAATTCGAACTCGGCGATTGCGCCGTTGCCTTCCGGCGTTAGCTCTGCCGGTTCATCGCCGTTTTGAATCACGACTCCGTCATCGCTCATCTGCGAGGCCGGATACCGCAACTGCCTGCCGGTCGAAGCTTCGACGAAAACGAACGAGCCGGAGATTAAACAGACGCCGCCGCTATACTCTGTGACGAGTTTCGGAACGAACGAGAGGCTGTTGATAATCGTCTCGTTCTTTTTGTTGGCTTCGTTGACGCCCGCCTGTGTTTTGGTGTAACCCTCTTCGACGTTTTTGATTCTCGCGCTGTACTCTTCGTTGATGCGGCGCGTGCGCTGTATCTCTTTGTAGACTCCAAAGCCCAGATACAGAATGCCGCTCACGAGCGCGAGCATGATGGCGAACGCCACCAGCTTAGTACTCGGTTTAATCTCTCTGACCAGCTCGCGCGTGAACTCGCGCAGGAAAACTTTGGCATCATCGCGCCGCGCCGTCGCCGCAGATTCAATCGCAGCGTTTTCAATAAACGGCGCGACCTGCGCTTCGCGGCGCGGCCCGATGACCATCGGCAGCGAGCGCACGGGAAAGAATTGCAGCGCGAGGTCTGTCGCTTCGATTCGCACCTCATCGCCTTCTGCGATCTTGGCTCCGGCTGCAAGCGGCGCGCCGTTGTGCATCAGGTCAAGCGAAGGCTCAAACTTCGAGACGCGATAGTGGCCGTTGGTGCGCGCCAGCTCAAGCACCACTCCGTTAGCCGTCGCGGGCAGGGTCGAAGCCCGCAGGCGCAAGTCGCAGCCCTCGCCCGCGCCGATGCGTATGCGCTCGTGCGACAAGACCTCCGTGTGCCTGTTTTCGCCAGCCGTGATGTGTATGACTAATCCGCTTGCCATAGGTGATAGGTGACTTTTCCGCCGACAACAAAAGAGGCGACTTGCGCGCGACCGCTTACTGCTTATCCTCACGCGGTCTCACGAACGGTCGCCCTGCGACAGCAATCTTACATTATCTCCTTTGATGCAGGCAAAGAAAGAGATTCCAAACGCTTAGAACGCCTAACAAAACTCAGCCACAGAGACACAGAGACACAGAGCAATAAAAGTAGATGCAAGACATGCCAAATAAAATGACTGATGTTATCTTCGTGTCTCTGTGTCTCTGTGGCTAATCTTTGGTTTTGTTAGCGGCTCTTAATCTAACCGCCGGTTCGCTCCTTCAAAGCAAGTCGTGATAGCATTACTTCCATCAAACTTCGGGAGCTAAGATGCAGAATTTATGTCCAGAGTAATACCATTTATCGAAGACCGCGAAAAAGTTTGCGCGCTGGCTCCAATCGCCTACGCGCCGATTCGCCATCATGTCTTTGTCTGCAACGGAAAATCCTGCACGGCGGTCGGGAGCGCGGAAGTCAAAGAGGCTTTGACGCGGGAACTCCTGTCGCGCGGCCTCCTGTTCGGCAAAGAGAGCAAGGGCAGTAATCCAAAAGGCTCTGTGGTGCTGAGCGATTGCAGCTCGGTCGGTTTCTGCGCCGTCGGCGCGGCGGTGCTGGTTTACCCGGACGGCATCTGGTACGCGCAGGTTCAGGCCAGCGACGTTCCCGAAATCGTCGAAGAACATCTCATCAACGGGCGCATTGTCGAGCGGCTGGCTCTGCTGCGCGTCCCTGCCGCAGAGAAATCACTCCTTTAAGTCTCAATAACTTTTTGTTGTTTCCTCTCAAGTGAGATAACATTACGCGAGCCGCCTTTTATCGCCCTTACTTTTTTCCAAGAGGAGTTAAGTCATGTCCCCCTCAACGCTTCGTCCCTTACTTTTATCCGCAATCTTAATCCTACTGAGCGGCAGCGCAAGTCTTTATCAAGCGCAGGACATCACGGGCGGCGCTGGGAAGTCGGGCGATATTGTCGGAGGCGCTGGATTAATCTCAAAACGCCCGGAAAATCCACAGGTGAAAATGAGCCGGAGCGCACGCGACCAGAAGGAAAAATCCATCGAAAAAGCTAACCGCGCGCGAAACTCCGGCGGCACGCATTATGGCGAGGCCGAAGCAGAGTACAGGTCTGTGATTCGGCTTTACCCGGATGAGGTGCGTGGTTATGCGGGATTGGGCAATGTCTTATTCGACCAGCAGCGTTATGCCGAAGCGGCTCAAGCTTATCAGAAAGCCGTGACCCTCAAACCGGATTACGCAGAAGCTTACATGCCGCTCGGTTATGTCTATTACAAGATCGGAAAGTATCCCGAATCACTCGAAGCATACAAACAGTTGACGCGACTCAAGCAGGACGTGGCAGAGGCTTATAGTAATCTCGGCTTTGCTTATAATCGCATGGAGCGGTTCGAGGAATCGGTGGCGGCCTCTCAGCAGGCGATTCGTCTGGCGAGCGGCAAAGGCCAAGCCTACGAGCTTTTATCTCAGGACAACAAGTCCGTCATGGCGCTGGCCTATAAGAATCTGGGAAATGCTTACAATGAATTGGGCAAGTTTGATGAGGCGATAGAAACTCTTAAACAATCGAACCTGCTTGAGCCGAATAATGCAGCGACGCAATTCAATCTCGGTCTGACATATTACAATGCGCGCCGGTACGCTGAAGCGATAGAGGCTTACAGGCAAGCCATCAAGCTCAAACCGAATCTGGCTGTGGCGCATTACAATCTAGGGGTGGCTTATGTCTCGGCGGGCAACCGGCAGGGCGCGCTCGAAGAATATCAAATCCTCAAAACCCTCAAACCTGACTGGGCGGAAGACCTGCGCCGCGTGATTAAATAAATTCAGTTCGAGTTGATGTCTGGACGTTTTTTGTTTTTGTCGCTGAAAGCGACCGAGAATATAGCGTAGGGTGAGCCGAAGGCGTAACCCTACGAACCAGTGTGCGAACATTGTTTCGTCTCCGAATGGAGACGAACATTCGACAAACATGAGGTTCGTCTCCATTCGGAGACGGAACACCACCGGCACTCGACGTAGGGTTGCGGCTTTCAGCCTTAACCCTACGCTTTACTGTTCGTCGCCTTCAGCGACAAAACAAAAAGTGTCCAGACTTCATGCGGCTGCGGTAATCATGAATATCGCTTGATTTCATCACTGGCCTTTGAGCTTTGCCTTCAACTTGTCGAGTATCTCCTTTGAAAGACTGTCTTGCAGCTCAAGAGAAGATGCGCCGCCGATGAGGTCAGGCTGGTTTCTTTTAAATCGCGCGCCCCACAGATGCGCGACATTGGTTACATCAATCAACTCGACATCGACAATCAACGTAGCGCCACTCTTAAAAACCTTGCCGGTCAACACGGCGCGCGCCTTCAGTTCTTCGCCGATTTTTTGTGGTTCGCTGGATTGCCCTTTGTGGCTAAGCACAGTGCTTCGCGGCACGACACGCAACCCTTGAGTTGGTAGACCATCGGTTATGCCCTGGGTAATGCCTTCACAAAGGTCTACTATTCCGGCTTCTTTTCCGGCTTCGGTTGTCGCAGGGGTGAAAGGCAGGACGACAATAGAGTCTATCTCCGTCCCCCTGCCATAGCGCAGATAGACAAGGCCAGCGGCGATGGTGAGAAGAAAGACCAGCGCCGCAATCGAGCTTTTCTTGTGCCGTTTGATTTCTGCGACAAAATATTCTGCGCTGGAAGTCGCGCGTGCGCCTTCAAGTTGTGTAGTATTCGCTCCCGATTCGCCTGCGGTAGAAGTTCCTACTTGCCTGCTCTCGCCAGTCACAGCGTCGCCAGCATCTTCGTGCCGGATAGTTCGCTCCAGCTCAGCCTCAACATCCAGTTGCCGCTTTAACCGGCGCAGGTCAATCAATAAATCCTTAATCGTCTGGTATCGCTCTTCCAAATCTTTGGCGAGAGCCTTACTGGCGATTCGTTCCAGCTCGGCGGAGATATTGGGCGAGTAGAACTTAAGCGGCTTCGGCTCATGTTCGAGAATTGCGGCGATGACATCACTGGCCGTGGCTCCGTTGAAAGGCAGGCGGCCAGTCAGCATCTCATAGAGAACAATGCCAAAACTCCAAATGTCAGACCGCGCATCTACAGAGAGGCCGCGCGCCTGTTCCGGCGACATGTAAATAACCGTGCCCATGACGACGCCCGGATCGGTATGAATCGCCGGTTTGGTCGGGGCTTCCGGGTCGCTGACTTGTTGCTTCGCGGCTGTTTCTGAGAGCTTGGCAAGACCGAAGTCCAGAACTTTGACATAACCGTCTGCGCGCAACATGATATTTTCGGGCTTGATGTCACGATGCACGATGCCTGCCGCATGCGCGGAAGTGAGCGCTGAGGCGACCTGAATGATGATGTCAAACGTCTCGCGCAAAGTCATCCGCGCACGCAACATCAGTTGCCGGAGCGTGACCCCGTCTATAAATTCGGTGGCGATAAAGTGTACGGATTCAGCCTGCCCGACTTCATGAATCGTAATGATGTTCGGATGGTTAAGAGCCGAAGCAGCTTTGGCCTCCTGCGCGAAGCGGCGCATGCGCTGTTCGTCGGAAGCCAGATGCGCCGGGAGAATTTTCAAAGCCACATCCCGGTCAAGCTGTGTGTCTTGCGCCAGATACACTTCGCCCATCCCGCCCGCGCCGAGCAGCGAGCGAATTTCATAACGACCCAAGCGTGTGCCCGCAGCAGCAGCCATCAAATCATTTTCCTTCGCGCACCAGACGGAAACCTAAAGTGGTATGTTTGGTTGTTGGTCTCTGCCAGTTGCGCAAGGTTCCGGTCGCCTGTGTCTCCTGCGCTCTGGTCGCGTATGAGCCACCGCGATAAACCATTGAGTCTTGATGCTCGGCAGTTACAGAGGCACTGTTACCGGGATAATAAGCAGCCTTGGAGGAAGTCCACTCCCACACATTGCCTACTAAATCCAGCACTCCCCACCGATTCTTGCCTTCCGGGAATGAACCCACAGGTTTAGGCGAAGCTCCGTCAACCACCGCACGATTTGCAGACCAGCTATTGCCCCACGGATACAAATTTCCTTGGTCGCCGTTGCGCGCAGCATATTCCCATTCCTCTTCGGTGGGCAGGCGATAGGTCGCGCTGTCGCGTTTTGAGCGCCACGCGGCAAAGGCTTTGGCGTCATCAATCGCAACATTTGTGGCAGGCCATTGCTCCTGACCGGATAAAGGCTTGCCATCCTCCCAATGGTCGGGTGGCGTATAATTCGTCTCTCGCACAAAGTCCAGATACTCTGCGTTTGTGACCTCTGTGTTATCCATGGCGAAGGAGACGACTGTCACTTGATGGGCTGGGGACTCTAGCTCTGGCCCATCGTTGCGCCCCATCTGAAAGGCGCCGCCGGGAATCGAGATCATCTCAGGCTTGATGTAAGTTCCGGACGTAGGTGGTTGGTTCGAGTTTGGCTGGTTGTAATTATTGTCAGGCGCGTCGGGTAAATCTGCTGTCATGCTTAGCGATGACCAGTAAATAGCTGCGCCAGCCAGAAGCACAAGAGCGATAAGGATAAGCGCGATTAAAGGGAAACTATTTTTCCTGCCCAGCGCGTGTTGAGGGACTGACGCAGAGGCGGTTTGCGTAGGGCTTGCCGCGACCAGACGCGCTAATCCTTGGTGATCAACTTCATCTGAATGAAGATCATCGTCGGTCGGCGTGGCCGCAGGCTTTTTTATAATCTCACCGCTTTCCATATTCTCCACCAATTCCACTCTTCGTGGTCAGGCCGCACAGAGGTCAGGCATCTTGAGTTTTATGTCAGCGAGATAGTGTTACTGTTAGTGTGATTTCCTGTTACATTATCTCCAAGCAATGCGAGCGGGAAAATTAAGTAAGCGACACGATTGAATAAGCTTAATTGAGGCGACAGCTTATCAAGTTGAGTTTTCTTTCTGCGTGCGGATTATAACCGCTAAGTAGATATTTTTGAACAACAATCAAGAATAGGGATGACATATATTTTTGGACAAAAGAACTTGAAGGCGCATGAAGATAACTGCTCCGCGAGCATCGGACAAATCCGCAACTTACGATCACATCGCTCCGCATTACGACAAAGCGATGCGACCGCTCGAACGCTGGCTGCTCGCGCGCCTTCGCGCCAAGACTTTCGCGGCCTTGCCTGCGACAGCGCGCCTGCTCGAAGTCGGCGCAGGCACGGGCGCGAATTTTGGCTTGTACCCCGAAAGCGCGCGCGGCGTGGCGAGCGAGTTAAGCTTTAAGATGCTTGAGTTGGCGCGCGGCAAAGAGCGAAAGCGCCGCCTGCATCTCGTCCAAAATTGTGCGGAAAAACTTCCGTTTGCGGATGCTTCGTTTGACGCGGCGGTGGCGACGCTGGTCTTTTGCTCCATCGCTTCACCGACGGAGGCTTTCGCCGAATTGCGCCGCGTCGTGCGTGCAGGTGGAACTATCGCGCTGCTTGAGCATGTCAGGCCGAAAGGATTGCTGGGCTACGTTTTCGACGCGCTCAGTATTTTGACCGTCGCGCTGTTCGACGATCACTTCAACCGCCGGACGGCTGAAGAAGCAGAGCGCGCCGGACTCAGCATCACACGCATCGAGCGGCACGCGCTCGGCATCATCAATATCATCATTCTCAAGAACAATGAGAAGTGAGGAGTCGGGAGTCTAGAGTCAGGAGTCGAGAGTCAAAGCAAAGAAGTTGTATTTGACTCCTGACTCTAGACTTAAGACTATTTGAAAATGTTTTTGGAAAAATTTCGAGATTGCGTCCACGTTGGATGCCAGGGGTGGAATTATGACGACTGGGTGACAGGTCCGGCTGGGGGCGACCGCGTCTTTTATCCGCGCGGCACGCGCGCAACGGGAATGCTTGAGATTTACGCGCGGGCATTTTCCACGGTCGAAGTTGACTCGACCTTTTATGCGATTCCTTCGGCGCAGACCGTTGACGGATGGGCCAAGCGGACGCCGCCGCAGTTTTCTTTCTCTTTAAAATTGCCGCAGGCGATTACGCACGAAAATGCTTTGCGTGGTGGAAGCAGCGCAGACCTGCTCGCGGAATTCTGTGATCGTTTGAGCCTGCTCGGTGAAAAGCTGGCGGTTATCCTTGTGCAGTTGCCGCCGCATTTTGATGCCGTGCCTGAGAACCTGCTTGCCCTGCGTGAGTTTCTCGCGCTGCTGCCGCGCGAGCTGCGCTTCAGCATAGAATTTCGCAGCCGCGACTGGATCAGAGAGGACGTGTTAGAGATGCTTGCGCGGCATAATGTCGCGCTCGCGCTGGTCGAAGGCCAGTGGATTCCGCGTGACTTAATGTTCGAGGGCGCGCTCGCGAAGACTGCCGATTTCGCTTACGTGCGCTGGATGGGCGAGCGCGATTTGACGCGCTTCGACATGGTGCAACGCCCGCAGGATACCAACCTGCAATTATGGAGCGAGGTGATTGCGGAAACCTGCGCACGCACACCGGAGAGCGTTTACGCTTACTTCAGCAATTTCTACGAAGGCCACGCGCCCGCGAGCGCGAATAAATTGAAAAGACTGTTCGGGCAACCAGTTACAGAAGCAGCGGATTTTGAAGACCAACCATCGCTTTTCTAAATCGGAGGCTCATCTATTGATGCTGGCAGAGATTACGGCGAGACTTTTGCAAGGGGAAAATCATGCTGAAAGCTTGAAAGCGGCGGCAGAGCTGCATGACTTTTTTTCCGGCATCACACAAGTCCGCGCAGGCTCTCAAAATCCTGAAGACCATTGCGAGACGCTGCTGGATGAAGGCAAAGCCCTCTCTCCGGTTGATGCGGCGCGCTGCATTTTAGATTACGCGCGGACGCGAAATTTTCTGGGCGGGGTGCGCGATGCGATCATCGAAGCGCAGCAAAGATTTCCAGAGCAAACCATACAGGCGCTCTATGCCGGATGCGGGCCGTTCGCGCCGCTGATGATTCCGCTCACCACAGAGTTTACAGCCGGTCAGGTTCAATTTACGCTGCTGGATATTCACAAGCG
Source organism: Pyrinomonadaceae bacterium (assembly GCA_014379795.1). Lineage (GTDB taxonomy): Bacteria > Acidobacteriota > Blastocatellia > Pyrinomonadales > Pyrinomonadaceae > JACMLC01. The sequence continues at coordinate 1,438 of JACMLC010000793.1, read as the reverse complement.
TTCGCTGGACTCTGCGCGGCAGATTATTGAAACGCTTGAGCTGTCGGATTTCGTTCGGGATTACGTTCAGGCTGATGCGGTCTCTTACAAGTTCCCACAAGGGTTTGCGCCGCACGTCATCATCACAGAGACCATGCAGATGGCTCTGGCGAATGAGCCGCAAGTAGCGATTACTTTCAATCTCACACAGCAGATGCGCGCGGGCGGCATACTGATTCCGCAGCAGATTACCTTGCGCGCGTGTCTGGCAGACTTGAAAAGAGAGTTTGCGTTTCAGCCAGCAGCGAACGGTTCCGGCTCGACCGCGATAATGGAGAGCCGCGCGCGAATTGAGTTGGGCAAGGTCTTTGAGCTGACGGCTGAAAGTTTCAAGGAGCAGCATCTGTGGCATGATGCGAATGAAGCTGACCGGACTCTGTGCTCGCCCGTGCGTGTGCTGCGCGTGCCGCAGATCGCGGAACAAACTTTTTCGCTGTTGATTCTGACTGAAGTCACTGTGTTCGCGTCTCATGTGCTGGGAGATTACGAAGCCGGAATCAGCTATCCGAAGATGTTGAGCGAGCTGGGCTTTATCAACAGCCATGCTCGATTAGAGATTTGTTATGCGATAGGTAAGCAACCCGGCCTTAGATACAGGCTACTTGAGGCATAGCTTGCCTGTCATCTGTCAAACACGGGCGGTACGCTTTTGACTTTAGGTGCGTGGTTGCTTTTCCCCGCCGCGATGCTAAGATACCTTTTCTTGTTTTGCTCACACGCCGCCCGTTAAGAGCGGCGGTTGCAACTCCCCCTCTAATGATGATTTCGGAGCGTGGCAAAAGCAGTCTCTGTGCGCGCTTCAGGCAGCGAGGATAAAGCATGGCTAGTGAAGAGAAAGCTCAGGCGGAAGCAGCTCCATACGTGGTTGACCTGCTGGTCAGGCGACAGGAAGAGATTATCAATCTCTGGATTAAAGAGCGTTTGGAGTCGGGCGAGTTCCGCGATGAGCTGATTCCCAAAAAAGAGTTGCGGCGGCAATCGCAGCAAATCGTAGAGATGCTCGCGCGCTCGGTCAGAGATTCGGGCGGCGCGGAGTTCGACTCGACTGCCTTTGACGAGATGCGCGCGTTCCTGCACGAGATTTCGCGCAATCGCGCCTTTAAGGGCTACACGCCGCTGGAAAACGCGACCTATATTTTGAGTTTGCGCGACACGCTGCTCGCCTTGCTGGCCGAAGAGTTGGAGGGCGACGCCAATGCCCTTGTGCGCGAGATGACCTACTTCACAAAGCTCCTGGATAAGATGGGTCTCGTGATGGTGGAAAATTACATTCGCTCGCGCGAAGAGATCATTCAACAACAGCGTGTTGACATGATGGAATTGTCCACGCCGGTCATCAAAGTCTGGGATAAGATTCTGACGTTGCCGATCATCGGCACTCTCGATTCGCGCCGCGCGC
>JACMLC010000792.1 GCA_014379795.1 Pyrinomonadaceae bacterium | reverse complement strand
TGTCGCGTAGTACGGATGGCGGGTTGACTGCGATGCAGTTCGGCGCCAACGGCGACTTGCCTGTCGCGGGTGATTTCGATGGCGACGGCAGAACCGATTTTGCCGTCTTCCGCTCAGCGATTGGAACGTGGTACATACAGCAAACCACAGCCGGATTCACCAGCATGCAGTTCGGCTCGAACGGCGACATGCCTGCGCCGGGTGATTTCGATGGCGATAACAAGACGGACATCGCTGTCTTCCGTCCTTCGACCGGCACCTGGTACTTGCAGCGCAGCACGCTTGGATTTACAGGCGTCAACTGGGGCATCAATGGAGACCAGCCTTCGGCAGGCGATTACGACGGAGACAACAAAACGGATGTCGCTGTCTTCCGCCCCTCGAACGGCACGTTCTACATCTTGCAGAGCTTGAACGGCGCACTCAGAGCCGAGCAGTTCGGGAGCAACGGAGACATCTCCATTCCACGCTCTTACGCTCCGTAAGCGACAAGACAGGCTATAAAAAAATGAGCGGGCAAACGATAAGTTGCCCGCTCATTTTTACTGCCAACTGCTCACTGCCAACCGCCAACTATTTTTCTATCGCTTCCTTGACCGTCGGCCACATCAGCTTAGCCCAGTATTCATAGCCCGCGTCGGATGGATGAAAATTATCCGCAGAGAAAAATTCCGGGTGCGTCGGGATCAAATCGCGCGTCGTCGAGTAAGCGTCAACGACGAGCAGTCCGTGACGGTCTGCCGTCTCTTTGATTCTTTTATTGAAAGAGACGACACGGCTGTGAACCTGTTCGCGCAGGCTCGCGGGCACGGCGGGCGCAAGCGACATGTCCGGCACATTCGTGACGACGATGGGCGCGCTCGTCTCTTTCTTAATGCTGGCGATAATCTCTTCATAATTGCGCGCAAAAGTTTCTTCGGCTACGCCCATGCCTATGTCGTTGATGCCGATGCCGAGTGTGACAAGGGTCGGGCGCGCGGACAGTGCAGGCTTTAACTGTTCGCGCAGGACATCGCCTGACGTTGCACCGCTGACGCACAGGTTTGTGAGGCGCGATGAAGGACGCTCACGATTGATTCTGTCGAAGAGGCGCGCGACATAGCCGCCGTCTCTGGCTCCGACGCCGACGCCCGTCGAATCGCCGAGCGCGACATAGGTTACAGGAGCTTTCTTTTTATCAGGCATCATCCCGGACTCGTTCTCTCTCGATAATAAAAGACTATCTGTCCCGCAGGCCGTCGCCCGCACCAAGACGAAAAGCAAAAGGGAGAAAAGGGTAACAGGGGAATAGGGAAAAGGGAATAAACGCAAAGCCGTTCTCTGTTTCTCCCTTAGCAAAGCCGCACTCTCTTTCTCCCATTTCCCCATTTACCTTTTCCCCCGAATGTTTTTAACGCACAGGCTCACGCAGGATTGCTTCGGCTGCGAGGGCTGCTGTACGAGCGGCGGCGGGCTGAGCTTTATGCAAGCCCGCGATTTGCAAAAGCGATTCGCCCGTGCGCGAGAGCAGGCGAACCAGATCGCCTTCTTCGGCGCGCGTCCGGCGAACAAGCTCGTCCCACTCCATCCCGCCAGCCCAGTGCGCCGCCGTCGCCGCCGCCGAAAAATTCATCTCCGGCGCAGGCTCTACGCCCTGCTTCCATTCTTCCGACGCCACAGTGTAGGCGACCGTATCAAACTCCGCGAGCGCAGAGACCAGCGCATCGTCCAGCTCAAGCTCGCCGAAATCGCGCTCGGAGTCAGCCGCGAGCGCAGCTATCAAGCCAGCCGCGCGCGGCATGTCGAGCGAAGCGAAGAGTCCCTGCCTGACAGCCTCTCCGACCAGCAAGGGGCGGTCAACATGCAAGTCCGCGAGCCAGCGACCGCGCTCCGTGACGCGCTCTGCTGCAAGCTCCAGATAGCCGAAAGATGCGAGCACGCGTGCGCGCCGCTCAAACGGTTGCCAGATTTCTGCGCGCAGGGCTTCGATGCGCCGCTCGGCTCTTTCGACTGCCTCCGCGTCTTCAACCACAGACCACAAGGCTTCCGCGCAGGTCGCTCTCTCATCCGCGCTCAAATTCTGCGGCGCGAGGTCTTCGATCATGTCGTTAATCAGGTTGACGGCATCGTCTTCATCCGCCCGCGCGTCGCGCAGCTTCGGCTCAGGCATGATTTTGTCTTTGCCCGCGCGCACGTTTTCAAAGGCGGCTTCAATCGCATCCTCGCTGAGCGAATAGACTCCTTCGTAAACTTTGCCGATGCGGTCAAGTGCAAAGGTCGCGCCGCGCCCGTCTTCGCGCATGACGATAACGCTTTCGCCGCGCCGCCGGATGACGAGCGCGAGCCGCCGCGACGCGCGCCCGACGCCGACGATGCGACCGGGCACAACCGCTTCATCCAGCCAACGCAGAAAAACTTCGTAGCGCGTCTGCGGCAATTTCTCTAGAAGCCGCTGTCGCGCGCTCGCCAGCCGTTCAAGTCCGCGCGCGACCCTCAAAGGCAGATTGCATCCGGCCCTGTCCAGCCTTTCGCGTATGCGACGCTCGCTCTGGTCGCGCTCACGCTCTGTGCGTGTGACACGTTGCGCAGTCTCCCTGTAAGCAAAACTTTTTTCCGCGATGTCGCGCACATGCTGAAAGCTCTCGTAAGCGTCAAGCAGGTTGAGCAAGGTGGAGTAGGTCGCGCGGAACTGGCTCTGCAAAGGGTCTGGCGTTGATTCGAGCAGATGCGCGATGCGCTCTGGGTCTTGGTGCAGCCCCGGCGCGACGACGACAAAGCCCACACGGTCGCGGCCACGCCGCCCCGCACGCCCGGTCATCTGCTGCAACTCCGACGCCGAGAGAATGCGCCATCCTCCAGCCGTCCGCGCATCCACATTCGTAATGACCACCGTGCGCGCAGGAAAATCCACGCCCGCCGCAACAGTCGCCGTCGCAAAAATCGCGTCGAGAAGTCCCGCCTGCATCAAGCGTTCGATGAGCAGCTTCCACGCCGGAATGTGTCCCGCGTGATGCGAGGC
>JACMLC010000085.1 GCA_014379795.1 Pyrinomonadaceae bacterium | reverse complement strand
TGTCAGCATCTTTCATGGAGAATTATAAAGAGAAGCACCGGCATCCTCTGAATCGCCTGATGCACTCCATCGGGATTCCGATGATTGTCGTCTCGCTGCCGCTTTTTATCTTTAACTGGCGGTGGGCGCTCGCGCTCTTTATCGTCGGCTGGATTTTGCAGTTTGTCGGGCATGCCATCGAAGGGAATCAGCCCGCGTTCTTTCGCAATCCCGTGTATCTGATTGTCGGCCCGTTGTGGCTGTTGCGCCGCGCAGGCCAAGCCATAGGGATTGGCAAAGCTCCTCAACCAAAGCAGCCAAGCGTCAATCGTTAGGCTTCTTCCGAAATGCCTGAAGCAATCAAGCCCTCTTCAAATAGCATTCTCACCGTAGAAGCAATCAGGCGTGTTATACAGCACAACTCCATCGCAGCCCTCGCTACGCTCGTCTCTGCGCAAAGGGGCGTCGGCGCGAAAATGTTGATTGATGAAGAGGGCGCGCGCACCGGCTCTCTCGGTGATATTGAGTTGGATGAAGCGGTCGCCCGGCAGGCTTCCGTCTTTCTGGCAAATCGCGCAGAGGCTCATACATACACCGTCAAAGATTTTGCGGCGGAGCTTGAAGAGTGGCTCGACGCGCGCGTCCTGTTTGAGCGCATAGAGCCGGAGCCGCATCTGGTCATCTGTGGAGCAGGACATGTCGGAGCCTCGCTCGCACGCCTTGCACGCGCCGTCGGTTATCGCACGACTTTGATTGACGACCGCGCGGATTTTGTCACGCGCGAGCGTTTCCCGGATGAACAAATCGAGCTGGTTGCTGCGACGAGTTGGACTCAGGCTGTCAGCGAAGCTATCGGCGCGGGGCGCGGCGTCTCTGTCGCGGTCGTCACGCGCGGCCACAATGAAGACGAAGAGTGCATGCGTGCGGTCGTGCGTGCGCGGCCTGATTATATCGGCTTGATCGGAAGTCGCAGGCGCACGAACATCGTGCTGGAACGGCTCAGAGACGACGGGGCGGATGAAGATTTATTAAAGGAAGTCAGAGCGCCCATCGGCCTAGACATCGGCGCGGTCTCGCCCGAAGAAGTCGCGCTCGCCATTCTCGCAGAGATCATCGCCGAGAGACGCGGCGGCGCGGGCACGCCTCTTTCAGCTTTCAGGCGCAACGCAGGAACAAGGACGTAAGGGATGAAAGAAGAAGAAGCCGCCCTGTTAAATCAGGTGGCGGATCTTAGAGAAGCGCCTGTTCCGGTTAAGTCTCCCGCTTCGCCAAATGCTATTCCGCTATCGCACGACAGCGGCGGCATGTTCCGCGCGTTGTCGCATCGTAACTTCCGTTTATTTTGGGCGGGAGCGTTTCTTTCAAATGTCGGGACATGGATGCAGGCCGTCGCGCAGGGCTGGCTCGTCTTAAAATTGACGGACTCTCCGTTCTGGCTCGGGGTAGACGGATTTATGGCGACCGCGCCGGGACTCTTGTTGACGCTGGCGGGCGGCGTGTTCGCAGACCTTGTTGATCGTCGTCGCCTGTTGCTCTACACGCAGATCGGCGCGATGTTGTGCGCGTTCGTGCTGGCTCTGCTCCTCGTCATGGATGTCGTGCAAGTCTGGATGATTCTGTTGATCTCGTTTGGGACGGGCTGCTGCTTTGCTCTCGCGGGGCCTTCGTATCAGGCTATCACGATTGACATGGTCGGGCGCACAGACCTTACCAATGCCATCTCGCTTAATTCAGCGCAGTTCCAACTCTCGCGATTGTTGGGGCCTGTGTGCGCGGGGCTGGCGCTTGCCTATCTGGGTCTGGTGGGATGCTTTTTTCTCAACGGAGTGTCGTACTTTGCTGTCATCGCGTCGCTGATGCTGGTGCGGTTTGATGGAGCAAGTCATGCTACGACGCATGCTGTGACGGACAGGCGTGCGTTGTGGCTTGATCTGGTCAACGGGTTTCGTTATGTGCTGAAGCGCAGGCGCGTCTCCATGCTGCTGCTCATCTGTTTCGTCACGAACCTCTTCGGCGCGCCGTATCTCTCGCTGATGCCGCATTTTGTGCGTGACATCCTGCACATGGGCGAAAAGGGGCTGGCCTTGATGATGGGCG
>JACMLC010000791.1 GCA_014379795.1 Pyrinomonadaceae bacterium | reverse complement strand
GGCCTTTACTGTCTCAGATGCCACGCCTCCGCCGAAAAGGAATCAACCTTTGCCGCCGTCAAAAACGTGTTGGGCGATCCGATCTCTTTCAACATTCAGTTGCCGACGATGAAGCCGCAGCCGCTGCTCGACAAAACGGATTTTCATGAGCAGGTCGCTAACACCAAGCAGGTTATCGGCGGCCCGTTCCCAACGCCGCGCAAAGTTCCAGACCCTAACTTTTTAAAGCTCTACAAAGACATGCCTGTCGTCCCGGCGCATGAGGTGAAGCGTTTTCCGGGAGAGACCTTAGATCACGTCGTCTCTGGCCCGCGCGGGCCGGAAAGCTTTCTCACTTCGAGCCAGTGCATAGGCTGCCATTCGGCCTCAGCCGAGAACATGGCTTTCATATTTGAAGAGCCGGGCAAAAAGCCCATCAACCTTTCACCTTATACGGAATGGCGCGCTTCCATGATGGGACTCGCGGGGCGCGACCCGATTTTTCACGCGCAGCTTGAATCAGAAAAGGCTTTGTATCCGTCACAGTCAGAGTTTTTTGACAACACCTGCTACAGGTGTCACGGCGTGATGGGACAGAGGCAGATCGAGCTTGATAAGAAGCAGCCTTTTGAGCACGGCATGGTCTACGCGTTGCCGGATGAGCCTGACGGCAAGTACGGTTCGCTCGCGCGCGACGGCGTCTCGTGCTTGGCCTGTCATCAAATGTCAAAAGAGGGACTCGGACAGCCGCAGACTTTTACCGGGCAATTCAAATTAGAGCCTTTCAATGTCGTCAACGGCCCGTATGAAGAGGTCGCCACACTGCCGATGAAGAACGCGCTCGGCATCACTCCGCAGTACGGCGAGCACCTCAAATCTTCCGCGCTCTGCGGCAGTTGCCACACCGTCATCCTGCCCATCTTCGACAGCAAGGGCAAGCCTGTTTTGGATAAGAAAAAACAGCCGAAAACTTTTCACGAGCAGACGACCTATCCCGAATGGCAGAACAGCATTTACCAGAACGAGAAAGAGCCGATTAACAAGCAGGCCGTCAAGACCTGTCAGGACTGCCACATGCAGACCACCTTTCAGAATCGCCAGCTCATCTTTCGCATCGCCAACATAGAGGACAACAACTACCCTTATGCAGATCATCGCGCGCCGGACAAAGATATTACTTTGCGCGTGCGCGACAAATTCTCGCGGCACACTTTAATCGGCATCAACCAGTTCGGCACGATGATGTTCCAGCAGTACCCTGACATCTTAGGCATACGCACGGCGGATTACATGTACGCGGACGGCGTGCTTGGACTTCTGACGGCGCAAAGCGCCAGCTACAAGCTGGCGCGCGAAGAGACAGCGAAGATCGAAGTCACCGCTTTGAATCGAACGGACACGAATCTTGAAGCCACCGTGCACGTCGAAAATTTAGCGGGGCACAGCCTGCCTTCCGGCGTCGCATTTCGCAGAGCCTTCCTGACTTTTGAAGTTCTAGATGCCGCAGGCGAAGTCATCTGGGCTTCGGGCAGAACGAACAGCGTCGGCGCGCTTGTCAGAGGCACAAGCGATGAAGTGTTGCCGACCGAGTTTTTCTACGACCCACAGACGCGCAGACAAATCTTTCAGCCCCATCATGAAATGATTACCGATGAATCGCAGGCGCAGATTTACGAAGAGCTGATGGCGGACACGAGCGGCAAGATTACGACCAGCTTTGTCGCACTCGATAAGCACATCAAGAGCAATCGCCTGCTGCCCAAAGGCTGGCGACCCGACGGCCCCTTCGCAGAGTTCACCAGCCCGCACGGCGAAGCAGAACACGACCCCGAATACGTCACCAAAAATCCGGCAGGCTCACCCGGCTCAGACACGATCATCTACCGCATCCCTTTGAACGAGAAAACACGCGGCGCGAAGAGCGTCCGCGCAGTCCTCTACTATCAAGCAATTCCTCCATACTATCTGAAAGAACGTTTTAGTATCGGGAAAGGCCCGGAGACCAAGCGGCTCGCCTACCTGACCAGCCACCTGACGGTCGAGCGCACGCCGATAGAAGACTGGAAACTCCTGCTCGTCTGCGCCGCGCGCACTGTCGGCGAAGGGAAAAGCGCACGCTGCGAGGAGTAAAAAGACTAAGAGCTTGTTTCAAAATCCTTCAACTCTTTGCGCCTTGAGTCTTTCTTTGTTTGCGTCTTTGCGTGAAACGTTGCTGGTTCTCGCAAGGGCGCAAAGTTAAGAGATAAGGCGCAAAGAGTTGGAACAATCTCTAAGCCGTGAAGGATGTCTATTAAAGATGCTGGCTATGCTATCATTCTCACTAATAGTTGCTGCTCAAACTGTGAGGATATATGTCACACCAGATTGCAAAGCGATGGTTTAGTGTGGATGAGTTTTACCGGATGGCTGAGGCCGGGATTCTCACAGCAGATGACCGCGTCGAGTTGATTGAAGGCGAGATTATCGAGATGAGTCCGATTGGAAGTCGTCATGCGGCGTGTGTGAATCGTCTAAATACGCTGTTGAGTCGCCAGCTGGGACAGGCTGCAATTATCAGTATCCAAAATCCTATCAGGATTGACGACTATTCGGAGCCTGAGCCTGACGCGGCTGTGCTGAAACCGCGCGAAGATTTTTATGCCGTTGACCATCCCACGCCCGGTGATGTGCTTCTGGTGGTGGAGGTAGCTGACACTTCCGTTGAGTATGACCGGAAAATAAAGCTTCCGCTTTATGCGCGTGCAAGTGTCCCTGAAGTGTGGCTCGTTAATTTGCCGCAAGCGACGATAGAGATTTACCGGCAGCCTCTGGATGGAACGTACAGGGAAATCCATCTGGTGAAGCATGGCGAATCTTTGGTTTCGCAGGTGTCGCCGAATCTGACGCTTGAGGCTGTTGATATTCTCGGTTAATCGCTTTAGTCCTGCAAAAATCCCTCGCGCATTTTTTCCATTCCAAAGCTAGCAGAAGAATGAATGACAAAACAGTTGCGAGCAGATTAGTGCGCGTGTTGATGTGGGCGCACTATTGCTATCTGTTGATGTTGCCGGGGCTGGCTGTGCTGGCGGCTGGAAGGTTGGGACTGGGGATCGAATTCGCGCAGGTGTTGTTGATCGTCGGGTTCGGGCCGGTCTTGATGTATGCGCTGTTTTTAGCGACCGGATACGCGCTGCCGAAATCTTTGCCCGTTGCGTTGATAGTAACGCTGGCCGTGCCGCTGCAAATTGCTCTCAGCGTTTTTCTGTTCGGTGGCCGGAGCGGCTGGCTCTTTCTTGCCGAAGACGCCACGGTCGAGATCGGAGCGTTCGTACTAGGCACGATGTTGACGGCGTTGCCTAACGTCCGCCGGAAATACGGTTGGAAAGAATTTCTCTTTCTGGCTGTCTTTGCCGGGGCGATATTTATCGGCGGGACGATTCCTTATTTGCTGCTGGTCTGGCGCGGCTATGGCGGACTGTCGCTGTGGCTGCTGATTTTTATCACTTCATTTCTGACGGCGTTGAGCGAGCATGCAAAGCTTTATTCTAAATTGATTAAAGAGCATGAAAGAACAGGCGACTTTCAGGAAGTAGTCATGCAATACGATGGCGGTTTGATCGCAAGGCTCTTCGGGTTGAAGAAGGAAGTAAAGCTCATCGCCCCTTTTCAAGAGAGATACAAAAAAGGCGACATTCGCGGGCTACAGATTCTGTTGGGCTTCGTCTCATTTTTTCTGCCGTTCGTCGCCATGATAATTCTGGAATTTACCAGCGAGTAAAGCGCAGTGACGCATATTGCGGTTCATGCTCAGGCAGCATCATTCTCAACGTTTGCGCGAGGCTAAAGGGGGGCGTTGCATTAATTTTTTGGTCAAATCCGCGCTGAGTACCGTTTGCATGGCAAAGCGCATGCTGGGGTTGCGATTCAGGAGCTGCTTTAAATCTTTCTTAGCCCATGCGAGGTAGCGTGTCGGCTCCAGCGCGCGGACTGTGGCGGTCGCCGCGCCGCCGGTGATGTAGCTCATCTCGCCGATAAAGCTGCCGTCCTTTAATTGAGCGACCGCTTGACCTTCGGCCTCCACTTTGACGAGGCCGTTGTAAATCAGCATCACGTCATCAAGCTGTTTCTGTTCGATTGCCAGCACCTGATCCTTTTGTGCCTCAAGCCACTTGCCGACACGCAAAAGTTTCATAAACTCGAACGGCGCAAAATTCTGAAAAAGAGTTTCGTACAGCTCTTTCTCTTCTTCTGAAAATTCGACCTCGCGCCGCTCTTTGATGATGAGTCCGATTTGCACGAGGTTGATGATGAGAAACAGTATGTTCCAGTAGATGACGACCCAGAGCGGCGTCAACGGGACTGTATAATTGAAGATAATTCCGGCGATGCACGCGAACACCGTCAGGATGCGCAGCCAGAGAATGTCTTTGACCAGATAAGCGATGGCCGTCAGAATCGAAGCGGCGTGCGCCGCCAGCTCAAAGTAATTCATAATCCCCCGGTGGAAAGGTAAAAGGAAAAAGGTAAAAGGAAAAAGGTAAAAGGGAGGCTGAAAACCACTTTAATTAAATTTGGTTTCCCCTTCCTTTTACCTTTTACCTTTTTCCTTCTTTAGCGTCTTACTTTCTGTCCTTGAACTGCTCGTAGAGTTCCGTGTGGCGGCTGACGAGCGGAATTTGTCTGCCTTCTATAAAAAGATGGCGGACGTTCGTGCGCGCTTCTAAGATGTCGCCGTCCGTGACGACCAGATTCGCCATCTTGCCCGCTTCGATGGAACCCATGCGGTCTGCGACGTTCATGATTTGCGCCGGATAGAGCGTGACGGCTTTGAGGGCTTCGTCGCGCGGCAGGCCGAAAGACGCAGCCATGCCCGCGTGAAAGGGAATGTCGCGCACGTTCGCGCCAGAGCTGCCGGAAGAGATGCAGAAGCGCACGCCCGCGCGAGAGAGCTTCGCGGCGTTTTCATAAAGCGTGTCGTAATGATCGTCTTCGCGCGAAGGCAGATCAAGCACGCCGGTTAAAATCACTGGCACGTTGTGGTCTTTCAAAAAGCTCGCGACCTTCCATGAATCGTCTCCGCCGATAATGATCGGGCGCAGCTTCATCTCTTCTGCAAAGCGGACTGCGGCGCGGATGTCTACTTCACGGTCTGCGCGAAAGATGACTGGACGCTCGCCGCGCGCGTACGGAACCAGCGCGGCCAGCACGACAGAGCTTTTCGGGCGCGGCACGGATTTATCGCGCGCGTAAGCGTCTTGCGCTTTCCCGTAAGCCTCTGATTCGCGCAGGATTTTGCGTAGCTGTTCAAGCTGCGTGTCACGCGTCTTGATGGCTTCGTTGATATTGATTTCCTGCGGGTTAAAAAACGCGTCGAAGCTAAAGGCGCTGACGCGCGGAAAATTGACGGCGAGCGCGGCTGTGGGAATGACCGCCATCTCGCGTTGCGT
>JACMLC010000790.1 GCA_014379795.1 Pyrinomonadaceae bacterium | reverse complement strand
TCAAACTGCTGCCGGTCAAAACCAAAAATCTTTCCTTCGATTACAAGGCGCGACGATTTGTCGCGGGCGCAAATTATGACGAGGTCGCGCGACATCATATCTGGTTCGGCTCTTTTCTGCCTTCAGAGCAGGAAATGCTCTTGACCGATGAAGTAAAGCGCGTCACGAACGGCGACATTTACAGCGACGCGCGCAGGCTGCTTGAAGAATGCGACGCTGACAATACGATGGAGCGGATGCAAAACCTAGACACGCGGCTCTATCTGGCCGAAGACATTCTGACCAAAGTTGACCGCGCGAGCATGGCCGTCTCGCTGGAAGTCCGCGCGCCTTTCTTAGATCCGCGCGTCGCGGAGTTCGCCGCATCCTTGCCCGCCGATTACAAACTGCGCGGGCGCACGACGAAATATATTTTGAAGCGTGCGGTCGCGCCGCTGCTCCCTGCGTTCGTCACCAAGCGCGGCAAGAAGGGTTTTGGCATCCCCATCGCGGAATGGATAAAAGGGAGCTTGCGCCCGCTCGCGCGCGATTTGCTCTCGCCTGAGCGCGTGCGCCGCAGCGGATTGTTCGACCCTGCTTTCGTCACGCGACTGCTTGACGAGCACGAACGCGGCGTCGCCAATCATCGCAAGTCGCTCTGGACGTTGCTGATGTTCGAGCTATGGCAGGAAAGCTTTATCGAGACGCCGCGCAGGATTGAAACGTCTGTGAGCAGCAGGCCGTGAGCGACGCGCGTTTGGACTGTAGCGAGCTTGAGCTTGCCTACAAGCGTTTGGCCGCTTGGTGTCGCGAGCGCGATTATGCGGGGCATGACCCGTTTGATGCCTTGAACAGCAAGCTGTTTCAGGCAACGCCGCTTTTAAAAACTTCTCGCGTCGCGCGGCTCGCGTGGACGCAATTCTTCAAACGCTTCCCTCTTAACCTGCGCGTGGTCGCGCGCATTCCCGCAGAAAAAAATCCCAAAGGAACGGCGCTGTTTGCGCTGGCCGCACTTTCAAGCTTTCGGCGCGAGCGCACCAAAGAGGCGGAAACGGAAGCGCGCTCGCTGCTCAAGGACTTGCTCGCGGCGCGGATTGAGAATTTGAGCGGCCTTGCGTGGGGCTATAATTTCGATTGGCAGGGACGCGCCTTTTACGCGCCGCGCGGGACGCCGATGATCGTCCCGACAGCTTTCGCCGCACGCGCTCTGGTCGAAGCCGCGCGCGAATTTGATGACCAAGATTATCTGGACGCGGCGCGAAGCTCTTGCGACTTTATCCTTAAAGACCTCAATCGCAGCGAAGAAACGGAAGATGAAATTTGCTGGAGCTATTCGCCGCTGGATACAACGCGCGTCTTTAACGCGAGCTTGCTGGCGGCGGAAACTTTAGCGTGCGTCTCTGAGGTGACGTGCGAAAAAGATTTGTGCGAGTGGGCTTTGCGCGGGGCGCGTTACGTCGTGCGTCGGCAGCGCGCGGACGGCTCATGGGCTTACGGCGCGGAAGGATTTCAATCATGGGCGGACAATTTTCACACAGCCTTTGTGCTGATGAGCCTCTCGCGCATCATGCGCGCATGCGCGGGAGCGCGTGCAGAATTTATTAATGCGACGCGGCGCGGCACAGAGTTCTGGCGCGAGAATTTCTTTCTTGCAGACGGGTGGCCGAAATACTACCATGACCGGCTTTATCCGGTTGACGCGCATTCGGCGGGAGCAGCGATTGTGGCTTTGCTTGAACTGCGCGAAATAGATGACGGCGCGTTGGAGCTGGCGCAGAAAATCGCGCACTGGTCTGTCAGGCATCTACAGGACGCGCGCGGATTTTTTTACTATCAACGCCGCCGCACACATACAGTGCGGACGCCCTACATGCGCTGGTCGCAGGCGTGGATGATGTACGCGCTCGGAAGAATGCTGGAAGAAGAGAAGAATTTGCGATTTTAGATTTGCGATTTGCGATTGGAAGCGGAATAAAGAGTTAGAAGTTAATTGCTTGTCCTTATCCAATCGAAAATCGCAAATCTAAAATCTAAAATCATGTTGATTTGGATTGACTTGGCAAACTCGCCGCACGTTCCTTTTTTCCGCGCGCTGATACCGGAGTTTGAGAGGCGCGGGCACAAGGTCGCGGTGACGGCCCGAAAATTCGCGCAGACCATCGAGCTGGCCTCGGACGCTGGAATCGCGCATACGGTGATCGGCTCGCATGGCGGCGGGCGGCTCGCGGGCAAGGCCGGAAATTTAATCGGGCGCGCGGCAAGCCTCGCGCGTTGGGCGCGCGGGCGCAAAATTGATCTGGCCGTCAGCCATAACTCTTACGCGCAGACGGCAGCGGCGCGCGCGCTTTCGATCAGGAGCGTGACGCTGATGGATTACGAGCATCAGCCCGCGAATCACCTGGCCTTTCGCCTTGCCTCGCGCGTGGTCGTGCCGCGCGCTTTTCCGGACGAGGCTTTGCGCCGTTATGGTGCGCGGGCAAAGAAAGTCCGTCGTTACGACGGCACAAAGGAAGATGTCTATCTGGCGGACTTTGCGCCCGACCCGGAATTTGCGGAGAGCCTGCGCGAGTTTGGCGTTGAAGAGGCGGACGTGCTGGTCATCGTCCGCCCGCCCGCGCGCGAAGCCCTGTATCATCGTTTTGAGAATGAGCTGTTTGACGAGCTGATCGAGCGAC
>JACMLC010000789.1 GCA_014379795.1 Pyrinomonadaceae bacterium | reverse complement strand
TCTTGAATTAGCAGGATATTGGGACAAAAAACTACATGACTCCATTCTCAATGGCAGTGGATTGAGTTGGCAGCAGGCGGTAGAGCTTTTGACGAAAGATATTCCAGAGCGTGCTGCAACGACCAAAAGCTAAGGCCTCTATGAGTCTTGGCCTCATCCCTGAGCATTTACTGAGCTGAAACTTCTACTCGCAATAAATCAACTGCCCTGGAAAAATCGGGATGGCGGAGCAAAGAATCTTCGGCTATTTGTCACCGCCTTACATAGGTTGCGGCAGAATCCCGGTGAATGCTTCAGATTGTCAGCGCCTAAATTATCGATGTTGGAAGAAAGCGCAGTTCGGTTGCAATCGGAAGGCGACGGCTAATAATTCATTCAACCCGACCGCCCGATAGCATTCCTTTCATCATCGCTCTCCGATATTGCCTACGGCTTACCCTACGCCCTGCTTGTTTGTGACTTGTGTGATGGTCTCCGTGACTTGCAGGAAATCGAAGGGTTTGCCGATGACGCCGTCAATCAGATTCTTCTCGCCGGTGGGCGGCTCCGTTCCTTTGCCGTAGCCTGTGACCAGCACGACCAGCATCTCCGGCCAGCGGCGGCGAATCTCGCGCGCGACTTCCCAGCCATCCATCTCAGGCATCGAGAGGTCTGTAAAGACCATGTCGAAATGCTGCGCAGAGAGGGTCTCAAGAGCTTTGCGCCCGCTTTTGACCAGCACGACGCGGTGCGTGAGAATCGCCAGCATCTCGCCCAGAGTCTCGCGCACAACATCTTCATCATCAACCACGAGGATCGAGAGCGAAGCCGTTTCATCCTGAGCCGGATGAGCATCCTTCTCAAGCGTAGACGCTTCGGCGACGGGCAGGTCTATCTCAAACACAGTGCCTTTGCCGACTTCCGATTCGACGTTGATGTGCCCGCCGTGCCGCTCGATGATGCCGTAGCTGACGGCGAGGCCAAGACCTGTGCCCTGCATCCCTTTGGTCGTATAGAAAGGCTCAAAAATTCGCTCTCTGACCTCTTCGGTCATGCCGACTCCGGTGTCCGCGAAACGCAGGTACAACTGCCCGTCTTTGCGCTCGCAGCTAATCGAGAGCTGGCCGCCGAAGGGCATCGCGTCCACAGCGTTGACGATCAGGTTGACGAAGACCTCGCGCAATTCCGAAGCGGAGCCTGCCGTGTACGTCTCGCAGGGCGCACTCAGCTCGACTTCATAATGCAGCCCGCGTGTGCGCGCTTCGTTCTCCCAGCGCGTGCGCGTGATCTCGATCGCATCTCTGAGCAGGCTTCCGGCTTCCAAAAGCTCGAACTCTTTGGCCTGAGACTGGCGTGCAAAGGTTTGTATGCGGCGGACTGTGGCCGCGGCATCTTCGGCTGCGGTCTGGATGATGTCCAGATTGCGCGTTTGTCCTGGATCCTGAATCTGTCGGCGCATCAGTTGCGCGCGTCCCAAGATGGCTGCGAGCGCGTTGTTAAAGTCGTGCGCGACGCCCGATGCGAGCTGCCCCAGGGCGCGCAGCTTGTCTGCTTGAGAGGCACGCTCTCTT
>JACMLC010000788.1 GCA_014379795.1 Pyrinomonadaceae bacterium | reverse complement strand
TGTGGGCTGACTCAACCCGGTCTGGTTAATTATATAGACCAGATGGTCCCCAATCCTGCGAATCACGACACGACCTCAAAAACACTTTTGAATTATCCGGGGGCGACTCCGATAATTCCCGCAGGGCAAACTCCCGACGAGGATTTGCGAGACGCGCTCAACAACATTTACTTTCATCCGAACGTCCCGCCGTTTATCAGCAAATCGCTGATCCGGCAACTCGTGACCAGCAACCCGACCCCTGCTTATGTCGGTCGCGTGGCGGCTGTGTTCAAAGACAACGGGCGGGGAGACAGAGGTGATTTGAAAGCCGTCGTGCGGGCTATCCTGCTCGACCCGGAAGCGCGCGGCAACGTCAAGACCGACCCGGATTACGGCAAGCTGCGCGAGCCTGTTTTGTATGTCACGAACGTCCTGCGCCCGTTCAATCCGACGGCGAACAACAATATCAGCGTCCCTGCGAGCTGCAACGGGCTGAGCGATGGTTCCATCAACGTCATCACCCAACCGCTCGATCAGGACGTTTTCAATCCGCCGACCGTGTTCAGTTATTTCAATATGGATTACATCATTCCGAACACGCCTTTAGCGGGGCCGGAGTTCGGGATTTTCTCAACCGGCACATCCTTAAAACGCCCGAACTTTGTCAATCAGATGGCTCCGCCCAACACTACCGGCTCGGCTGGAATTTTAGCCGTCGCTGGGACCGGCAATGCGCCGACGAGTTTTCCGTGCGGGACGCGGATTGACTTAAGCCGTTTACAGGCGCTCGCAACGGCGGACACGACCGGCGCGTTGTTGCTGGACACGCTTGACAGGGAAGTGATGCACGGCTCGCTGAGCGCGCCCGTCCGCAGCGAATTTCTGGCGGCCATTCAAGCCGTCTCGTCTGCGAATCCCTTGAAGCGTGCGCGAACCGCGCTTTATTTAGTAACCACCTCGTCTCAATATCAAGTGCAAAGGTAAGAATGATGAAAGAGAACAGAAGAGAATTTTTGAAAAAATCTTGCCGTGCCTTGAGCATGACGGCAATCGCCATGCAGATGCGCCATTTCGGATTGATGGATGTGCTGGCGCGCGAAAGAATGGAAGCGGAGAAAGGGTCCGGCATCGGAGACGGCTCCGGCTACAAAGCCCTTGTCTGCGTTTTTCTGGACGGCGGCAACGACGGCAACAATTCGGTCGTTCCGAATTACGATGCGGGCTACAATCAATATTCTGCGGCGCGTTCGGCGCAAGGATTGGCGATTGCGCGCAACAGCTTGCTGCCCATCACGCCGGCGAGCATGGGCGGGCAGATTTATGGCTTTCATCCAGCGATGGCTCCTTTGCACCCGCTCTGGAATCAAGGCAAAATGGCTGTCGTATGCAACGTCGGCTGCCTCGTCCAGCCTTTGACGCGCGCGACGTATCAGGCAGGCGCACCGCGCCCCTACCAGCTTTTCTCGCATCCGGATCAGGCCGATCAATTTCGCACGGGAATTTCCAGCTTCAAGTCAACGACGGGCTGGGGCGGCAGAATCGCAGACCGCACGGCGGCGCTCAACACCAACCCTGCGATTCCGATGGTGACTGCGATTCCGAGCGCATCTAT
Organism: Pyrinomonadaceae bacterium; assembly: GCA_014379795.1. GTDB lineage: Bacteria > Acidobacteriota > Blastocatellia > Pyrinomonadales > Pyrinomonadaceae > JACMLC01. Next base: position 1,160 of record JACMLC010000788.1, on the reverse strand, counting down.
TTTTACCACCGGCTTTAACACCAAGCCGCTGATCGTAGCCTCCGCGCCGACGCCGCTCAATCAGCTTTTGACTTTGAACGGCTTCGGCACTGCCGCCGACGAGCTTGCCCGCCGCGCCGCGATGAATAACGCGCGGCAGCAGGATTTGAACCAGACGATAGTTCAAAACGCGAGCCTGATAACACAGCAAGCGGTCAACGTCAGTCAGCAGCTAAATACTGACCCGACGTTAACTGTTACTTTCCCGAGTACGACTCTGGGCAATCAACTGCGCCAGGTTGCCAAGCTGATAAAAATCAGGACGCTACTTAATATGAACCGCCAGATTTTCTATGTGTCGCTCGGCGGCTTTGACCATCACAGCAGCCAGATAAGCCCGCATAACAGTTTGCTCACGCAGGTCTGCAATGCCTTAAAGGCTTTCTATGACGAGACGGTGGCGCAGGGCGTCGCCGCGCAGGTCACGACCTGTACGATGTCCGACTTTAGCCGCACGTTTGGCCCGGCAGGCTCTGGCAGCAACGTCGGTTCAGACCATGGTTGGGGCGGCCCTTATTTTGTTATCGGCGACTCTGTGCTTGGCGGCAATTTCTACGGCAGGCCGACCTCGAACGGAACTTTCTGGCCGACGCTCGTCACCGGAACCGGAGACGACACGGACATCCGCGGGCGTTTTATTCCTTCGGTTTCGGTCGAGCAATACGCAGGGACACTGGCGCGCTGGTACGGCCTCGCAGAGGCAGACCTGCCGCTCGCCTTCCCGAATTACAACAACTTCTCTAACTCTAACTTAGGCTTTATGGCGTAACTCAGGCAAAGAACATCTCACGCAAAGGCGCAAAGACGCAAAGAAAAACTTCATTGTTTTCTTTGCGTCTTTGCGCCTTTGCGCGAGACCATCGCTTTCATTTGAAAAACGTTTAGCTGTACGCGTTGCGCTTATTGCGTTTGGATGCGCGTCAACTGTGAAGCGATGACTTGCCAACGCCCTTGCCGCTTTGCATAAGTGTCTGTATAGCGCATCTGCATGTTCCTCGTTTGCCCGTCGCGCTCCATTTGTTGAACGAGGCGTCCCGCCAGAATCACTGTCTCGCCCTCAACGCGAGATTGCACCTCTTCGGTCATAAACTTTGGTGATGGGCGAGCTGAATCTCGTGCTG
>JACMLC010000787.1 GCA_014379795.1 Pyrinomonadaceae bacterium | reverse complement strand
GAGGGCACAGTCGCCGTCCGCGAGCGCAAGTCCGGCGATCTCGGCACGATGACGCTCGCAGAATTTACAGAGAAGGCGCGCGGCCTTGTCGCGTCGCGCGCGATTAGTAACGAATAGTTCAAGGTTCAAAGTTCAAAGTTCAAGGTCAAAACAATTTCAAACCTTGAACTTTGAACCTGAAACATTGAACTCCAACTCTGGAGGTGCAGACATAGCTACTGGTTTTCGAGGTCGCGGCCATCGCCCTGACAATCGTCGCGCGCCGGTCGCGCGCATTAACGAAAGAATTCGCGTGCCAGAGGTACGCGTCATCGGAGAGGCTGGCGAGCAGCTTGGCGTCATGGAGACGCGCGAAGCCATCCGCAAAGCGCGTGAGCAGGGGTTGGACTTGGTCGAGGTCGCAGCCACCGCCGACCCGCCCGTCTGTCGCATTATTGATTTTGGCAAGTTTCAGTACGAAGCCAAGAAGAAGGCGAACGAGGCCAAGAAGAAACAGGTCATTATCACCGTTAAAGAAGTCAAGTTTCGCCCCGGCACAGACGATCACGATTATGACTATCGTATGAAGCACGCGCGCGAATGGTTGACGGACGGAGATAAGGTGAAGGCGACGATCTGGTTTCGCGGGCGCGAGATGACGCACAGAGAACTCGGCTCGCGGATTCTCGAACGTCTCGAAAAAGATTTGGCGGATGTCGGCGAGGTCGAAGCCAGACCGCGCATGGAAGGCAACCAGATGTTCATTATTCTCGCGCCGAAAAAGCACAAGGGAAGCGCGAAGACTGAACAGCCTGCGCCACCATCGCCACCATCGCCGCCGCCGCCGGCAGCGCCGGCAACGTAAGAATTTTAGATTTGCGATTGCCGATTTTCGATTGGATAAGGACAGGAAATTAATTTTTAATTCTTTAGTCCGCTTCCAATCGCAAATCGCAAATCTAAAATCGCAAATCATACTTGGGAGCAATGATGCCTAAACTAAAAACACATAAGGGCGCGGCGAAGCGGTTTCGCCTGACCGCCACCGGGAAGATCAAGCGCGGCCATTCGCATGCGCGCCACATCCTGACCAAAAAAACTACTAAACGTAAGCGTCAGCTTGACACGGACGGTCTCGTCTCCGAAGGAGATCAGAAGCGTGTCGAAGCGATGCTGCCATATGGAAGAAACTAAAAGACAGTGATGAGTGATGAGTGATGAGTGATGAGAGTTTTTATTTCATCCTTGCCACAGCGTCCTTATCCCTTTTATGGAAAGGGGAATGAATTATGCCAAGAGCAAAACGTGGAAATAAGCGTCTCGAAAAACGCAAGAAGATATTAAAATTAGCCAAGGGTTATCGCGGAACTAAATCCAAGCTCTACCGCTCTGCCAAAGAGTCTGTTGAGCGCGGTCTGAACTTCGCTTATACGGGGCGCAAGCTCAAGAAGCGAGATTTTCGCAGCCTGTGGATCGTTCGCATCGGAGCCGCAGCGCGCTTGAACGGCCTGAACTATTCGCAATTCATGCACGGCCTGAAAGTCGCGGGCATAGAGCTTGACCGCAAGGTGCTAGCCGATTTGGCCGCCAACTCGCCTGATGCTTTTACAGACCTTTCAGGACAGGTCAAGAGCGCGCTTGAGAACGAACAGCAACAAAGGGCGGCAGCTTAGCGAAGAGGATTTTTGGTGATGCCGGAAGGGCAAACTGTAGATCACAAGCAAACAGTTGAAGCTGCACGCAAAGCGTTCGAGCAAGAGTTCGGACGCTTTGCGCGCTTTCGCGGCAGCAACAATCTGGACGGCCTGACGCTCGTCGAAGCTGAAGCGGCGCAGCGCGAGCTGGTTGACGCCCGCACGCGTCATACCGGAAAAAAGAGCGCGCTCGCATCGGTCAAAAAATTGATCGGGCGCGTCGCCGCGGAAGACCGCGCGGACTTTGGTCAACAGGTGCAGCAACTTGAAACAGAAATCGTCGCATCTCTTGAAGAAGCCGAAGCCACGCTGAAAGAATTTATCAGCGTTGCGCGCACAGAGCGCGAGCGCATTGATGTGACATTGCCGGGCACGCGCCCGCGTCGCGGGCATTTGCATCCGATTACGCTCCTGCGCCAGCGCATCGAAGATATTTTCGTCTCGCTCGGCTATGCGATTGAAGATGACCGCGAGATCGAGACGGACTATTACAATTTTGACGCGCTCAATATTCCCGAAGGCCATCCGGCGCGTGCGTCGCAGGATACTTTTTATACGACCGAAGGCTTTGCTTTGCGCTCGCAAACTTCGACCGTGCAGATTCATGCGATGGAGCGGCGCACAGCCCCTCTGCGAATGATCGCGCCCGGCAGGGTCTTTCGCAGAGACACGCCGGACGCGACGCACAACCCTATGTTCTTTCAGGTCGAAGGCTTGTGCGTGGATCGCGGCATCACGATGGCGCACTTGAAAGGCACGCTGTCGGAATTTGTCCATCGCCTGTTCGGCCCGGAAATCAAGACGCGGTTTCGCCCGTCCTACTTTCCTTTCACAGAGCCGAGCGCGGAGATGGATTACAGTTGCTTCAAATGCGGCGGTAAAGGGTGTCGCACCTGCAAAGGCTCCGGCTGGATTGAGCTGGGTGGTTGCGGGATGGTGCATCCGAACGTCTTGCGCGCCGTCTCGATTGACCCGGAGATTTTTTCCGGCTTTGCCTTCGGCTTCGGTCTGGATCGAATGGCGGCCTTGATGTACAAGCTCGACGACATACGCCTGCTGTTCGAAAACGACGTGCGCTTTCTCGAACAGTTCAATTAAAACAGTGATGAGTGATGAGTGATGAGTGATGAGAAACAGCATGTCTCTTATCACTCATCACTCATCACTCATCACTCGTCACTTATGAAAACGTTTCTCGCATTCCTTATCTTCTTTATCGCGCTGCCGGTTGGCGTGGGCGCGCAGCAGGCGCGTAAGAAGGATGCGGGCGGGTTGTATCCGATTCGTAAAGACGGCAAGGTCGGATACATTGACCGTCACGGCAAAGTAGTCATCGAGCCGCAGTTTGTGGATGGATGGGATTTTTCGGAAGGCTTGGCTTATGTCAGAGCAGGCGACAAGCGCGGCATCATTGACCGTTCGGGAAAGATGGTCATCGAGCTAACGCAAGTGGACTTTGCCAGCCCGTTCGCAGAAGGTTTGGCATCCGTGCAGACCGGCGGGCAACAGCCGCGACGAGGCTTTATAGACAAGACGGGCAAGCTCGTTATCGGGACGCAGTTCGATGCCGTCGAGAGTTTTGACGAAGGCATGGCGGTCGTGATGGTTGACCGCAAGTACGGCTTTATAGACAAGACCGGAAAAGTTGTTATCAAGATGCAATACGACAAGGCTTTTACTTTTTCCGAAGGGCTGGCCTTGATTATTCTCAATAACAAGCACGGCTTTATTGATAAAAAAGGCAAGGTCGTTATCAAGCCCGAATACTACAACGCGTTTCGTTTTTCAGAGGGGCTGGCGAATGTCAAGATCGGCAACCAGTACGGCTTTATCAACAAGCTCGGAAAGCTTTTAATCGCGCCGCGCTTTTATTACGCCGGAAGTTTCTCCGAAGGACTCGCGCCCGTGATTCAGGACAACAAGTTCGGCTACATAGACAAGACCGGAGAGATCGTCATCAAGGCAGAGTTTGAATGGACGAGAGGCTTTGCCGAAGACCTTGCCCTGATCAAGCTCGGCGGCAAGTTCGGTTACATAGACCGGAAAGGCTCGCTCGTCATCAAGCCGCAATTCGACAACGCGCTCAATTTCAGAGACGGGCTGGCACGCGTCTGGATCGGCAACACACAGGGCTACATAGACAAGACCGGCAAGTTTGTCTGGGAGCCGACGCGGTGAACCTTTGAATAGCTTTATTGTTATGAAGTAAATAACACAAGTTGCTATTTATAGAAGTGTCGGTGGATTGCTTAAATTGCTACTAGCTTTAGCTAGTGGAGCAATGTTTGTTCCTTAGCTTTTGGCTTTAGCCAAACAATTGCGCTAAAGCACTAAGGACTAGGATTGATCTATATTTTGGCTAAAGCCTGCTTTCTGTTGTGCTATGTCTCCACTAGCTAAAGCTAGTGGCAATTTTTTAACAGCCAAATTGGGTTAAATAGCATCGCTCTCATCATCGAATATGAACATTAGTTATAACTGGCTTCGTGAACTGGCAAATACAAGCCTCGCGCCGCGCGAGCTGGCAGAGCGTTTGACGATGCTCGGCCTCGCCGTCGAAGGCGTGCATGAAGCAGGCGACGATTACGTGCTGGATATTGACCTGACATCGAATCGCCCGGATTGCCTCTCGCATTTGGGAGTGGCGCGCGAAGTGGCGGCGTTGGAAAATTTGCGCGTGCGCTTGCCCGAATCAAAGCCGAAGCCCGTCGCGCAGCTCGCGGAAGAGTTTACCTCTGTGAAAATCCTCGATGCTGATTTGTGCCCGCGTTACGCCGCGAGGGTCGTGCGCGGCGTGAAGATTGCGCCTTCGCCCGATTGGCTGGTCAAACGGCTTGAGGCCATCGGCCAGCGCGCGATCAATAACGTCGCGGACATCACTAACTACGTGTTGCATGAGATGGGGCAGCCCCTTCATGCTTTCGATCTGGCAAAGCTTACAGAGCAGAGAATCGTTGTCAGGCGTGCTCTAGCAGGAGAGAAGCTGACAACGCTGGACGGAGTTGAGCGCGAGCTTGATACACAGATGCTGGTCATCGCGGATGCCGCGCGCGCCGTCGCCTTAGCAGGAGTGATGGGCGGCGAAGATTCGGAAATCTCTGAGGCGACCGAAGATGTTTTGATTGAGAGCGCGTATTTCAATCCTGATTCTGTCCGTCGCACCGCACGCATCTTAGGCATGCGAACGGAAGCCTCTAATCGCTTTGAGCGCGGAACGGATTACGCCAATGTCCTGCGTGCGCAGGAGCGTTGCGTCGCCCTTGTCTGTGAGCTGGCGGGCGGTGTCGCGACTGAAAATGCGATTGACGTTTACCCGCGCCCGCTCAAACAGCCAATCGTGTCCCTGCGGCCTGAGCGCGTAGAGGCTCTCACAGGCCTGCGCGTGCCGACCGCAGAGATTGAAAGAATTTTGACGGGGCTTGGCTTTGCGGAATGTGACAGCGTTTCTACCAGCGAGGAAGCATGGAGCTTTCGCGACGGCATTCCCGAAGAGATGCCCGTCAATCTGCATTCGCAGATGAGCTTTGTCGCTCCGACGTGGCGTGTTGACATTGAAATCGAAGAAGACCTTGTCGAAGAAGTCGCGCGCCACACAGGGTATAACAAGATTGCGACGGAATTGCCCGCCTCCGGCATCGCGGGCGAATACCAGCCGAGCGAGTTGAAGAAACGCTCGATGCGGCAGGCTGTTCTCGCCTGCGGTTTTGACGAAGCCGTCAATTTCAGTTTTATTGATGCCGCACACGACGGAATGTTCGAGCTGCTGCCCGCCTATGCGGAAGAGAGCAAGCGTGAAGATAATTTTGTCTCTTTGAGCAATTCGATTATCGAAGGCGCGACGCGGATGCGCCCGACGCTGCTCGTCGGATTGCTGGAATCGGTCAGGCATAATTTCAATCACGGCACGCGCGATGTGCGCCTGTTCGAGACGGGACGCATCTTCGCGTCTGCGCCGACGGGCGGCGAGCTGCCGCTTGAGCGTGAGTCTCTGGCTCTGGTCGCAACGGGCGGAGCGACAGAAGAGAATTTAGCAGGCGCGCCGCGCGAAATTAATTTCTATGATTTGAAGGGCGCGCTTGAATCCGCTGCGGCGGCGATGAATTTGCTGCCGCTGAAGTTTGATGAAGCGAGCGTGCGACACCTGCGCGAAGGACAGACGGCTGCGATTAGTTTGAGCGATGGCAAGCAGATCGGTTACATCGGCAGGCTCGCGGAAGCTGTCGCTGCCGACTACAAATTTAAGCAGGCTGTCTATGTTGCGGAAGTGGATTTGACGGACTTGCTTGAAGCGACGCAAGCAACTGTGCTATACACGCCGCTCTCGCGCTTTCCGATTGTGACGCGCGATGTCTCTTTGCTGGTGGCGCGGCGCGTCACGCTGGCAAACTTGCTTCAGGCCGTGCGCGATGAAGCGGTCGAGCATTGCCGCGAGGCAAAGCTCGTAGGAACTTATGAGGGAGCGAATCTGCCGGAAGGAAAACGCTCCGTCACCTTGCGCCTTGAATATCGCGCCGACGACCGCACGCTGCGCGACGAAGAGGTTGACCAAATGCACAATCAAATCGTCAACACGCTCGAAGAAAAATTCGATGCGCAATTAAGAGTGTAAAGGAGAAAGGAAAGAAGAAGGGGACAGAGCGCGAACGTCCGGCGCATGTTTTTCTTCTGACTTCCGGCTCCTGACTTCTGTATTCTGTTTTTCGTCTTGCGCTCGCACACGTCGCGGGCGCATAATCACAACAGCTCGTCTAACGTGCCGCTCGCGGTTCCCCGGAGATACATGATGGTCGGATTATCGGGATTGGAAAAATTCTCACATCTGGAAGACAAAATTTACCGCACCATCGAGCTGACGAAAACGCTTCGTCAGGAGAAAGAGGGTTTGGAACGCGAGATCGCTTCGATTCGGCGCGAGCTGGGCAGCCTGCTGGGCGAGAAAGAGAGGCTCGAATCACAGGTCGAGCGACTGCTTTCCGAGCGCGACACAGTGCGCATGAAAGTCGAAGCCATGCTGGATGCCATCGCCGCGCTTGATCCCGAAATGGCGGAGGCCGTGCGCAAATGAAAAATGCAGACGGACGCATCGGTTTGGGCAAAGGCAATATGGATGCAACAATGACGCCAACAATCCGTGTCGAGATTTACAATCAGACCTACAACATTCGTTCCGACGGCGACAGCGAATACATCACGCAGCTCGCGGAGTTTGTTGATAATCGCATGCGCGAGATTTCTTCGGGCACGCTCACCGTTGATTCACTCAAAGTTGCTATCCTCGCCGCGCTTCACATCGCGGACGAATTGCATCGCCTCAAACGCCTGCATGAACAGGCAGACTCGCAACTGGCCTCGCGCAGCGCCGAATGCGCCGAGATGCTTGACCGCCTCTTGAAAGTGCGCAACAACGTCGAGCAACAAAACACCAATTCCCACAGCATCGCGCTCACGTAACTGAGTCTGGAGTCTGGAGTTTAAAAGTCTGGAGTCAAGAATCTGATTTTCTTTAGACTCCAGACTTTGAATTTTAGACTCCAGACTTTATTTTTATGTTAGACTCTTTAACGGCTGAGGGAATTAATTCTGCGGGGTTCGTTACCGAGTTAACACAATTGAGCCTACGCCGTTAAGAAAGGGAGACCGACGCCGCTCTGAAAGGCCGGTGCATTCCTTCAAAGTTAAGGAATTGCCAGTGGCTGCGGCTTACATAGGTCACCCACCTGTTCACGCAGGTTCAATTACGGCTGCGGGACGGCCAACGCGGATTTCCCTCCAGCCAATAAATCAGTGACAAGTGACAAGTGACGAGTGACAAGATAGAACCTTTTTCTTGTCAGTTATCATTTCTTGCTTGTCACTAATCTTTTTAGGGTCAGGTTTGAGCATGAAAGTTTTAATGATTGGCGATGTCGTGGCGCGTCCCGGCAGGATAGCGGTTTTAGAGCGCATACAGGATTTGCGCGAGCAACACTCGATTGATCTGGTCGTGATGAATGCGGAGAACGTGGCGGGCGGCTTTTCCATCACGCCGCGCCTTGCGGACGAGCTTTTCGCGAGCGGCATAGACGTGATGACTTCCGGCAATCACATCTTTGATAAGCGCGAGGTGATTCCCTACATAGACAAACAGCCGCGCCTCCTGCGCCCCGCCAATTATCCGCCGGGAACCCCGGGCAAAGGCATGTGGACGGGCGAAGTGCGCGGCACGCAGGTCGCTGTCCTGAGCCTGATGGGGCGCGTCTTTATGCCGCCTGCCGATGACCCTTTTCGCGTCGCAGACGAGCTTGTCAGCTCGCTTTCGGAAGAAGTCAAAGTGCGGCTCGTAGACATGCACTGCGAAGCGACTTCGGAAAAGAGCGCGATGGGCTGGTATCTGGACGGGCGCGTCTCTGCGGTCGTCGGCACGCACACGCATGTGCAGACGGCGGACGAGAGACTCCTGCCCGGCGGCACAGCCTATCTGACAGACCTCGGTATGACCGGCAGCTACTCCGGCGTCATCGGCATGGATCGCCATGATGTCATCGCGCGCTTTACCACCGCCATCACCAAACGCGCCGAACATTCAACCGGCGACGTGCGAATCTGCGCCGTTGTCATAGACATTGATGAAGCAACCGGACGCGCACGCGAAATCTCGCGCCTCTCTTTAAAACACGAATCGTGAGGGAAGTTGGCAGTTAGCAGTGGGCAGTTGGCAGATAATACTTGGTTAATTATCTTGTCAGTGACTGGGTCAGACCGTTGATTAATCTTCCCACTTCGGCAGAGGTTTCCATTAGATGGTGAACTTCCGTTTGCTCTAAATACCCTAATCGTTCGGCGATGAGGATTTGCGTCTCTACTTCTCTTAATGAGCCATAAGCAATGTTATGCCGCTTCGCCCTATGTCTGAACCAGAAGGCTTGAAACTCATCAAATACTTGACCGTAAGATGTGTTTCAAATAATGTACTCATACAGCAAATTGCAGGGAGGATATATGGCTAAGAATTCGCATCATGTTGTTTCAAACCCTAATGGGGGCTGGAGCGTGAAGAAAGGAGATGCTTCGCGTGCATCCAAGCACTTTGATAAGAAAGAAGACGCTATTGCTTGGGGGAAAAGTATAAGTAAGAGAGAAGGAACAGAGTTTGTTATTCATGGTCGAGATGGCACAATAATAAAAAGAGATTCATATGGTAACGACCCGAATCCTCCTCGGGATCGTGACGCTCACAAATGAGGATAATGGCGCAACATGCCAAGTCGGACTACAAAAGCGTTTGATAAGAACGTATTCATCAACTGCCCATTTGACCCCGAGTTTTATCGCTTGCTTCGACCCCTACTGTTCACGATAGTTTATCTAGGGTTTAATCCAAAAATTGCCTTGGAAAGATCAGATTCTGGTGAACAGCGGATTGATAAAATTTGTGAACTAATCAAGGAATCAAAATATAGCATTCACGATTTGTCCAGATTAAAATGCCAGAAAAAGGGTGAATTCTATAGGCTAAATATGCCTTTTGAATTAGGAATAGATTATGGTAGCCGACGTTTTGCATCAAATTCTCTGAAAGAGAAAAGGTGTTTGATTTTAGAAAAAGGAATTTACGATTATAGAGCGGCTCTGTCCGATTTCTCCGGCGTAGATATAAAGAGTCACGATAATAATCCGGTAAAAGTCGTTCAAGCAATTAGAAATTGGTTCTTTGAAACTGTCGGATTAAGGAATGTAGATAGTCCAACCGCAATTTGGTATAAGTTCAACGACTTCACCTTTGATTTCTATAGGAAAAGGCAGGAGGAAGGGTTTTCAGATGAAGACCTTGATATTATGCCTATACAAGAATACATCGAGTTCATTGAGAATTGGATTCGACCTAAATTTAGCAAAAAATAAAATTCATCTTTAAATTCAAACGGCGGCACAACATCTCATTCCAACCCGAAGCCTTGATAGCGTGCTTTTCATCATGCTTCTTCGCATCGTAGATTGCTGCTGGTACTCGGCGCGGGTTAATTCGAGCGATAAATGATGCAGAAATTCCTTTAATGATTTTCGTCCCTGACCTTCTGCAATGTTCGATGGAACTGAGACAGCAGCACGCCTGATTTGACCGGTTAATCCATATAACTCTTCCTTCGGAAATCTCTTTGTCGCTTTGTAAACTTCCTCAACCAAGTCCATAGCTTTTTGCCAGACACACAACTCACTATAATTCCTAACTGCCATGCGGAACTCCTACACTCGTACTGCCAACTGCTAACTGCCAACTTTTCCGCTTTCAATCCGGCGCGACATCTTCGGGGACACGCTCGGCAGGTGGTTCTGTCATGTGGATGGCATCTGCGGGCACTGAGGAAAGTAATTGCTTGTAGCCTTCAGGGAAGGAGCGCACGCGTCCATCGCGGCTGGTGACGACGTGGCCTGTTTCTCCTTCGGCGATGATTTGCCCGTCCGAGAGGCGCACGATCTCGTAGCCGAACCGGAGTGAGCGGCGGCGCAGTTCCGTGATGTGGGTTCGCACGATTAGCTCGTCATCATAATAGGCTGGCGATTTATAGCGGCAATAGCTTTCGACGACGACGAGAAAAGAATCATCGTTCTCTTCCATATCGCGGTAGGAAAAGCCGCGCGCACGGCAAAACTCCGTGCGGCCAATCTCGAACCAGACCAGATAGTTGGCGTGATAGACGACGCCCATCTTATCCGTTTCCGAATAACGCACGCGCACTAAGGTCTCATCCCATTCGATTTCTTCATCGAACTCGTCTGCTTTTGCCTGATATGCCATTGCTAAAGAAACGCCTCCCACGCTTTTCCCGTGCAGCACGGAAGTGAGTCAGGTAAAATAAGTTTCCAGAAATGCATTGTAGCGGACTATAAAAGCGAAAGGTTTCAGATGTCAAAGAAAATCAGGCTCCGGTTTATCACTCTGCTGGCATTGTTTTCGATTCTCGCGGGCCACATTTCCAGCGTGCCCGTCATTGCACAGCAGACCGCTCCCGCCGTCGCGCCCGCCAATGCTAAGAGCGCGGCTGTCGCGGCGGCAACCGCAGAGGTCTTGCAGGAGACGGCCGAGATCAGGGAATTGTCAGTCCTGCGCCCGGTCAAAAGCGGCGCGCAATCGCGTGCGGAAATCGAGCGCATGATTATCAGGAATCTGGATGAAGAAACCACGCCCGAAGAGATGCGCGCGACCGAAGTGACGCTGAAAAAGCTCGGTCTGGTTCCGCCTGATTTCAAATATCGCCCGTTCATCATCAGCCTGCTGACCGAACAGGTCGCAGGTTATTACGATCCCAAAGCGCAGCAATTCTATCTCGCCGATTGGATCGAGCTTGAAGGACAGCAGCCCGTTATCTCTCACGAATTGACACATGCTTTGCAAGACCAGCATTTCAACCTCCGCCGCTTTGACAAGTGGCCTAAGGGGGATTCGGATGCGGAGATGGCTGTGCATGCTCTGATCGAAGGCGATGCGATGCTGACGATGATGAAGTACATCATGCGCAAGCCTCAACGCGCGCTCGATTTTATGAGAATCGCGGGCGGCGCTGCTGCCTCCGCTAACGAGAAGATCGAGAGCGCGCCGCGCGCCCTGCGCGAATCCCTGATGTTTCCTTACGAGAAGGGAATGCAGTTTGTCGCGCGCCTGAACGGGCGCGGCGGCTGGAAAATGGTCTCGCAGGCTTACACGGATTTGCCGCAATCAACCGAACAGATTCTCCACGCGGACAAATATTTCGCGCGCGAGGCTCCCGTCAAAGTTGACCTGCCGGACATCAGCCCCATGCTCGGCAAGGGCTGGAAGCGCGTGCTCTATGATGTCAACGGCGAATGGAGCTATTACCTGATTCTGGATGAGTTTTTGAAATCGCCCGGCGAGTCGGAAAAGGCGGCTGCGGGCTGGGGCGGCGACCGCTACGCCGTTTACGAAGGGCCGCACGGCGAAGTGATGTTGGCGCAGGCGAGCTTCTGGGATACGGAACAGGATGCCAATGAATTTTATGCCGCTTACGTCAAGCGCACGCGCGAGCGTTATCCATCTGCAACGCCCACAGAAGCTACGACTTCCCTGCAAACTCCAATCAGGCAGATGAAGATGGAGACGAAAGAGGGCGGCGTCCTCGTCGTACAGAACGGAACGCGCGTTCTCATTTTGGAAGGACTGCCTGACAAAGCGGATGTCTCTGCTCTACTAAATAAAATCCGGCAGTCAATTAAGCGAGGCAAGCTCTAAAGAATTACATGAAGAGTGTGCATAAATCGAAGTGCTTTTTTCTCAATGATTTCGCGGATTTTGCATGAATCCTAGCTCCGAGTTTTTCATCACCTATCAGAGCAAATCCAGAAAGGTTGATAATGCTCGGAAATCATGCAGATTCGTCAATCTGATTTATGCACAGTCTTCAATTACATAAGAGGATTCAGGCATGCTGTCAAACATGCGTTCCGCGATGGAGGTTGAAGCGTCTCTGCTTACCGAACTCGCGCTCCGCTCAAAAGGCCATTGGGGTTACGATGCCGGGTTTCTCGAAGACTGCCGCGTTGATTTGACCATCACGCCTGAATACATTGCCTCTCATCCGATGTTTGTTTTGGAAGAGCAGGGAAAAGTGGTCGGCTTTTACAGTCTTGAGAGGCAGGCTAACAATGATGTCGAGTTGATGCACCTCTTCATCGAGCCTGCTGCGATTGGCGGCGGGCACGGCAAGCGTCTCTGGCAGCACGCAGTCGAGACCGCCGGGCAGCTTGGCTTTCAAGAGATGGTCATCGGCAGCGACCCGCAGGCCGAAGCTTTTTATAAAGCTATGGGCGCGCGGCGCGTCGGCGAAGTCGCTTCCATCGTCCGCGCGGGACGCATGCTGCCGCTGCTTCGTTTCACGCTTCCTTTGTCATCCCCAGCCGTCCTGTGATATTTTGACTCGCATCTCGAAGTTCTAAAAAATTCCCTGAACGGCTGCCAGCACAGAGCCTTTTTTGAGTTGGTGCGTTTTCATCACGGATTACCATGCCGAGCGTTGAACAAATTTCATCCGCCAAAGAGTCTCGCACGCGCCTTCGCCATCTGACCGAAGACCTACAGCGGCTCGAAGCCAAATTGAGGCGTGGCGGCGGCCCCGACAAGATCGAGCGACAACACCAGCAGGGCAAGCTGACCGCGCGCGAGCGCATCGAGCTGCTGCTGGATAAAGACGCCTACATGCGGGAGATCGGCCTGCTCGTCGCTTACGATGAATATAAAGGCTCTGCTCCGTCTGCGGGCGTGGTCACGG
>JACMLC010000786.1 GCA_014379795.1 Pyrinomonadaceae bacterium | reverse complement strand
ACCAAGTTGCAAAACAAAATAAGGTAGCAGGTGAAGCAGAAGAGCGGGGGCAAGCCGCCCTTCCCAACCATGAGACACTTGAGCTTGAGTCATCCAAGTCAAGCTCATTAGCAAGTCGGGAAGAGGGGCTTGCCCCCGCTCTTGCCTAGGTTGTTTTGCAAGCTGGTATAACCTTTGTCCCCGGCTAATTATTTATCAATTGCGGGCAGAATATATTGCGGCACATAAACGTTCTGCGGATTAAGAGCAGCCGCATCGTTATAGTTGCCGCCGTAAAACGCTATCACTAAATCGAGGTCGGGAATTCCCATCACAATCTGTCCGCCGTTGCCGCCCGCGAAAAAGGCGCGCACGGTTCGCCCCTTGTAAGGGTAATCTTCGACCCACCATTGATAGCCGTATTTACGATTGCCAATTTCAACCAGATGAGAAGTGGAGTGGCGCGACCATTCCGGCGTTAAGACTTTGCGCCCGTTCCACGTTCCGCCGTTAAGATGAAGTTGTGCAAGCTTCATAAAATCGCGCGGCAGGAATCTGACGCCGCCGCCCATATAACCGTCGCCCGTCGGCGTCAGAGGCATGTAATACTGTTTGATTTGGAGCGGCCCGGCGATGAGATTTTCTAACAAGACCGGCAGTGATTGATTGGAAGCGCGTTGCAGCATGCCGCCGACCAAGTGAGGTTGAATGCTGCAATAGACGGACTTTTCGCCCGGATTGCGAATCATGTTCAAAGCCAGTGTGAATTTATAATAATCCGGTTCCTCGCTCTCATCCAACATAAAGTTTTCACGACCGGGAGACTTCGGATCAGCGTCGTCGCAATCCAATCCCGAAGACATGTTTAATAAATGCTCAAGCATGAGAGCTTTTTTTCGCGGCTCAAGGTCAGGCGGAAATGTCCCGCCGTTCATCACTTGATAAACCGGGCTGGAAACTTTGAGCGGGATGCCTGCATTGATTGATGCGCCCACCAGAGTCGCCGTCAAGCTCTTAGCGGCAGAGCGTGTGTCGTGAGGTTTATCACGATGCTCGCCGTGAAAATATTCTTCCAAAACCAGCTTGCCGTGTCGCGCGATCAAGACGCCGTGCATCTCCTGAGAACCGACAGAGTTGATCGGCGTGTCAACCATCATCTGGATAAATTTTTGAATGCCTTCGCGTGAGATTCCGACATCTTCGAGCGAGGCTGTTTGCCATCCGTCATCCAATACAGGCGGCGGCGCATAACTGTAAGTTCCGGTCGGGCGGCCACGCGGATAAACATCGCTCGCTTCGTTTGCGGCAACACGCCTGAAATCGAATGTCCCGCTGCGCAATGAATAGAGCGTCATCATTTCCCGCTCAGCATCATACTTGCCTTCGACCAGCACGCGCCCTTTTTCTGTGGCTGAATCGGCTGCGAAAAGTTTTACTGCCGCGCCCTCGCGTTCGATGTGGTCAACTCGAATAAATCTGCCGAGATTGCGTTCGGGATTTTTTAGAAACGCGCCGACTGAGCCGTCGTCCCTGACTTTGACCAGCAGATAAAAGGTGAATGCGTCGTCGAGCGGCGTGACCGTTCCGCGCCAGATATTTTGTCTGTCTTTGATAAGCGTCACGGGCGAAGCATAGGGCGTGCCGTTCGTAACTGCCGCCTGCTGAATCCAATGCCCTTCAATCTTCGTGCGACGCGCATCAAACTTTCCTTGAAATGAGCCTTTGCCGTCCGTCAGCTCAAACGAAATCGAGTCGCCCGCCACCTTCGCTTGAACGATGCGCCCCGCGATTTCCGCCTGCCATTCGCCGCCCGTTTGCCTGATTAGCAAAGACCCGCGAATGTCTGGACCGAAACGCTGTTTGGCTTCCCACAGCCCTGCGAGTTGAGCGGCGGAATTTGTTTGGGCCGTTGCGGTTTGCGTCAGAGAAGCCGCCGCAGACAAAGCTAATGCAGCTAAGATTCCCACAAAGAAAAATACTTTCATGGTTGATGCCGTTCTCCAAAAGAAACTTTATTGCCTCTTAAAGAGAAACACCGCACATAGTATTTTCGTGGCAAACATCAACGCTTGGAATCAATCGGAAGCCGCACGGCGTCAAACACTGCTCGTTGCAGCAATGCGGAGGTGATGGAGAAACATGCTAAAAGGAAAGCGAGAGACAAAGTGATGCGTGCCATGTGGAACCTCCTGTGAGGTGCGGCAAAATCCGAATCACTGCTTTTCAATTCTTTAAGGCGTCGCCTCGAAAATAATATTGAAAGGCGTTTCGGTGGCCCGCCGAAAATGTTTGAATCCTCCGGCAGTAACAATCTCGCGCATTCTGGCTTCACCCGCTTGCGCTCCGAGTGCAAGCCCTACTTCCTGTGATAGAGAAGCCGGAGTGCAGAGCAATGTCGAAGCGGAATAATAGATGCGTCCGACTGGATTCAGATTATCTTCCACTTGATCTCCGGCAAACGGCTCGACGATCATCCATGTGCCGTCAGGAGCGAGCGAGCCTCTGACATGAGCGGCTGCGCCGACAGGGTCTCCCATGTCATGCAAACAATCGAAGAACGTGACGAAGTCGTAGTTTTCTCCCGGATAATCTTTAGCTTTAGCAACCGCGAACTCCACACGATCAGCCACCCCCGCCTCGACCGCTTTTTGCCGCGCCATTTCGATGGACTTATCATGATAATCGAAACCAATGAAACTGGAATTGGGGAAAGCTTGCGCCATCAGAATTGTCGAAGCGCCAAGCCCACATCCAACGTCTGCTACCTTCGCCCCCGCCTTGAGCTTGGCCTCGACTCCGTCAAAAGCAGGTATCCATGAGCTGACCAGATTGGCGGCATAACCGGGGCGGAAAAACATTTCAGTTCCGCGAAACAATCCATGATCGTGTTGATGCCAGCCGAAACCCTCTCCCGTGCGAAATGCTTCGGTAATCTTCGGCACGGCTCTCAGCGCAGAGACAGCCAGCAAAAAAGCTCCCGGTAAATATGCCGGACTCTGTTCATCAGCCAGAGCGAAGGCTTGCTCTGCGGTGAGAAAGTAACGCTGTGTCTGTGCCTCATATTCAACATACCCTCCCGCCGCCTGTGAGCAGAGCCATTCGCGCACGTAACGTTCAGACGTGCCGGTTCGCTCGGCTAATTCCGCGGAAGTCAGAGGTTGCCCTGCCTGAGCCAGTGTTTTATAAAGACCGAGGCTCTCGCCGATCACAACCAGCCCGGCGTGGAATGCCGCCCCGAAGTCGGCGACGAACTTTCCTAACAATTGATTCAATTTTTCTTCATTGATCGACATTCGCCTCTCTCCTTTTGCGAGCAGGTAATCAGGCGGGATGGTTTTATACCAAAGTGACTTAAGCGTCAACGGTTTCACTTGCGCATCCCTGCATTCGCTAAAAGAAACGCCTAACGCCGGGCCTAAGCTGCCGCCTGTGATCATCATCCTGAGAGGGCAAGCTGATTGGAGGTCAGCTTCATGCGTTGGTTGGATTGATTGTCACTGACACGAGGCTCCCGCACACTTCACTCATCAAAATTCGCTCTTTTGTTCCGAGCCGCTAACCTCACCGTCTCTGCAATCCTCCTTGCCCTCGTCTCCGCACGCTTCGCACTTTCTATCCAGTACAGGATGGCCTTCTTTGATGATTTGCTGAATGCCTCGAAATGCTCGCCCGCCCTCTGCTCAGTGGCGAGGGCTTTCGCTAAGTCTGCCGGAACTGTT
>JACMLC010000785.1 GCA_014379795.1 Pyrinomonadaceae bacterium | reverse complement strand
ATAGAGTCTTTGCTCTCCGGCAAGTTGCTGCTCTGCATTCTCGCGCGCAGAGCGTGCGGTCAGAACGCGGCGGCGCGCGGTCTCGACGGCCTGCGCGGCGTTTCTCACTTCGACCACGACGATCTGTTCCTGCAAGCGTGTCGTGGCTTCCAACTGCGTCTGCTGGATTCGCGCGCCAGCGAGGTTTGCTTCAGCCGTGCGATTGCGGAAAGGTATCTGGAAAGTGACTCCGACCACGATGTTATGCGTGTCAAGGCCGAACAGGTTTCTCAACGCGCGGCCATAACCGCCAATCAGATTCGGCGACGTGACGGAGGTGTTTTGCCCTCCCGGTACAGTAGGCGAAACAACTAAGGGCAATCCGACTGAGGCTCGCGTCGAGTTAATGAGATTGAGCAGAAAAGCATCGGGGTTGAAACCGGGATTGCCGGAGATGAGCAACGAATCCGAGTTGTTGTTACTAATACTTACAGGGCTTCCGGCAAGGCCGGTCGTGGCGACTGTGGCTTGCAGGTCAATGCGCGCCATCGTCTGATTTTTGAAAAACTTGATGTCAATATCGCTGATTTCGCGTTCCAGACGCAGGCGGCGCAGCTCCGGGCGGTTTTCCTGTGCCTCTTCGAGCGCAGCGGAGAGATTGACCGGCGTCGAATCAAAGGTCGGCTCATCCGTCGGCGTCAACTGCGCAGACCATTGCGGGGCGAGCGGGTCGCGCAAGAAAAGCTGTTTGAGATTGTTCTCGGCAATCGAGACGTTCTGCGTCACCAGCAACAAGTCCGACTCGCGATTGGCAAGCTCTGTTTGCACCTCTGCGCGCTCAAGCGGAGCAGCGGCTCCGGCGGAAATCTGCGCTTCGACCCGGCGCAAATTCTCGCGCGTCAGGTTCAGGTTCGAGATACGGTTTTGTTGATCGCGCAAAGCGAACACCAAATCCCAGTACGCGCGCTGCACCTGCGAGATAATGTCAATCGTCTTGCGGCGAAAATCGGCGTCGGATTGTTCGAGCCGCTTGCGCTGGATGCGTATGTCGCGGCGATTGCGGTCAGTCGCGCGGTTACGCAAGAGCGGCTGTGTGAAGGTCACACCGAGGCTCGAAGAATATGACGGGTTGAGCGTCGTGCTCGTGTTATTGGTTGTCCCCTGATTATTGTTAAAGAAAAATTCGTAATTGCCGCCGCCCCTCCCGAACTGCTTATTGATGTTAGAGTTCATCAAAACATCAGTCTGTGTGATGGTGCCGGATTGGTCTGCGGAAGTGCTGAAAATGTTTTGCCGCGATTGTGCCAGCCGCGTGATCTGCGGATTCAAAGTAAAGACCGGATCAAAGACGCCTTCCAGCGCCGTCAGGGTCGTCTCGTTGATCTTCACATCATTGCGCGAGACTTCGATGTCGTTATTGTTTTCCAGCGCAAGCCGGATAGCCTCGTTGAGCGTCAACGTCATGATGTTGTCGCTGGCCACGCCGAGCCGTGTTAAATCCGGCAGCGGCGGGACGGGTCTTGCTTCCTGAACAGGAAACGTCGGCTCGCTCAAAGGCTGTCCCGGAGCGGGAACTGTGGTTGTGGTATCTCCCGGCTGGGTGAGCGGCACAGTCGTCGTGCTTGGCAAAGGCGTTCCGGTCGTCCGCGAAGGCGTCGTGGTCGCAGGGGGAACATTGACTCCCGGCGGAGACTGCGGGTCTGTGCGTATCGCGCCCGGCGGTGCAGACGGGTTGGTATTGGGACGCACTTCGGGCGGGACGGGCTGATTCTGCTGTGTGCCCGGCGGCCTCGTGGCGTCTCGCTGAGCCGGAGTGCTTGGCACAGGCGTCGCCGTAGGCGTTTGGGCTGCCGCCGCCGCCGCGCACGCACACATAACAACCGAAAAGAACGCAATGGACTTGAGCATCCGGCGCACAGAATTAGTAGGCATCTAACCTTAAAGCTCCTTGAATGAATAACTGAAAAATTGCGAGCGGTCGCGCGCGCGTACAGGCTAATATGAATTTACTGCTCGCGGCAAGTCACAAGGCTACTACGTCACGTATCTCCGTGTGGTTTCAATAAATTGAAAACAAAAGAGAAAGAGGAGAAAGCATGCTCTCCGGCCAGTGGCTGCAAAGCAGGGCTGACCGGACAATCATGAGCGCCTTTGGGAATCGCTTAACTTGACAGTCAAGGCGGGCGCGCATTATCTTGCCTCTCTTTACAATAACGCTGTTCACACGCTGATTCTTACGCGTTTCTCCCGCAAGTGTGCCGAGCGTCAGGTGCGGCGTATGTGTGCGATTCTTAAGGGGCAAGCTGGCTCATCTTAAACTCTGACCGAGGAGGTTTTAAATTACATGGCAGTGAAAGTCGGCATCAACGGATTCGGGCGCATCGGGCGCAACGTCTTACGCACTTCGCTCGGCGATAAAGAGATAGATTTTGTCGCGGTCAACGACCTGACAGACATCAAGACGCTCGCGCATCTGCTCAAATATGATTCCGTGCTCGGCAATCTTGAGCATGATATTTCCGCGACCGAAAACGGCATTCGTGTGGGCGAAGACGAGTTCCGCGTCTTTTCCGAAAAAGACCCGGCGGCGATTGACTGGGAGTCTGTCGGAGCGGAAATCGTCATCGAATCCACAGGCCGCTTCACCAAAGCGGAAGACGCGAAAAAGCACCTGCGCGGCACAGTCAAAAAAGTCATCATCTCCGCGCCAGCCAAGAACGAGGACATCACGATTGTCCTGGGCGTCAACGAGAAAGATTACGATGCAGGCGCGCATCACATTATCTCGAACGCTTCATGCACGACCAACTGCCTCGCGCCGGTCGCCAAAGTGATACATGAAAAATT
>JACMLC010000784.1 GCA_014379795.1 Pyrinomonadaceae bacterium | reverse complement strand
TAACCCTCATATAGGGGCACCCTGAGGGGGACGTTGATAAGTTGGTTGCGCGCTCTTCGATCCACGATTGAGTCGCGCTCTCATCCATATTCGCGGGCAGGCGCGCGAACGCGTCAGCCAGAGAACGAACATTTGACAGAGCCTGTCTCTCAGTCGCGTTGAGCTGCGACGAGATAATGCGCGACATCGCCTGATTCGAGCCGCCGAAGGCAGAGAGCATCCCCAGCATCAACAGCAACACAATCGGCGTCAACCCGACAAACAAATAAGTGATGGTCAGACGCCTGCGCACGCGCCAGAGCACGCGACGCTTGAGCCAGCGCAGGAATTTGATTCCGTAATAGAAGCAGGTAAAGAAGACCGCCGTGAACGTGATGAAACCGAGCAGATTGCCGAAGAAGTTATCACCGAAAAGCCACGTCCTGCCAAACAGCAAGCGCAGGATAATGAGCGCCGCCGCCGCGATAGCGAGGCGCGGCATAAAGCGTCGCAGCCAACCGCGCACGCGCGTTGTCACTTGCTTGAAACCACTGCTGGCTGCTCCGAGTTGCTTGCGCACATGTCTCCTTGCTGACATTTAAAAATAAAGAATGATTCGGTTGCGGGTTGAAACGCGCGCGCTAGTATATGCGAGGTCACTCGCGCGTTCCAATCGCAATGTTTTGTTTTATGGAAGAGCGGGGGCAAGCCCGCCTTCCCTACCTGTGAGACAACGTGGATTGTCTCATTCAAGCTAAGCTAATTAGGGCGTCAATACACTTAGCGCACCATCGGGAGGTCTGCCCGATGGTAAATAAAAAGCTAGGTCGGCGGAAGCGACGGAATGTCCGACCATCTGTGGATGAAATGCTCAATCAGCGAGTCGTCGAGATTCAGCGGCGGTGGCCAATCAACTCTAAAGGGAAGGGTTGCAAGCTGAACATAGAAAGCACTCCAATCTCTCGCATAGAGAGGAACAGTAGAAAGAAGGGTGGTCTTAGCGCAAAAGATTTGAAGTACGAGATGTTTGATAGCCAAGGTCAACGAATAGACTCGGACGGAATCACCGAGTGGTTGCAAATCGCTCCGTTTCGCAAACACAAGGTCTGAATGGTCTTCTTGAATAATGAAGAACTGTTCACCTGTGTATTTACCAAGGTAGATCGCATAAAACGGATTCATGGAAAGGGTGTCCCTTAGTTGGCGATGCTCGTAATCTTCAAAATAAAGTGGGCGCGGTGCTTGTCTCTCAGAGTGCAGGTCATACATCACGGCGGTCTTAAAGAACCAAGTCGCAACGATGACTTGTTCGGGAAGGCTCAGAGTCACAGGCGTTCCGTGGATTATCGGCAGCAGAACTGGAATGGACATTTTCTCTAATTCCGACATCCATCCGTTATCGCAAGTGACACACGGAACTGGCGTGGTGATATTTATGTACTTTTCGCCTTTACGAACGTATTTAGTCAGACGATTGGTCAAGTCCCATTTAACATCGGGGAACTCGCGCGCTAACCACTTTGGGATTACGTGTTCGCCGCGTTTGCGCCGATGGGTACGACAGCAGAAAGGACAGTAAGGCATAGTGATGAAATTATTTTTGAGGCTTTTTCTTTTTACGCTTTTTCTCGCGCTTGTACTCAGCGTGTTTTGCGTCTAGTTCTTTCTTAGGCACAGCCATTAGTTGTTTAGCCAGCCTCTCGAATTTCTCAAAAGCGGGATGCTTCAAGTATATTATTCCCCAAATTAGCAGGGCAGGAAGAGGGGCTTGCCCCGCTCTTCCTGCTCTTCACTTGGTATCTCAGCTCGCAGACACAAGCGCTGTTTCTTCCGCTTCATCAACCTCTTCAGGCTCTGTCTGCCTGAATTGCGGAATTTGCAGCTTGCCCTGTGCGAACCACATGAGCCACATCACGCCCGGAGTCGCCGACAGCAATCCGGAGATGATCGTCAGCGTGCGCGGCGAGATGGCATTGAGCGACCATCCGGCGGCCACCGTTGAGATGCCGACGAAGAGGGTCTCCACCGCGCGGTCTGTCGTCGAAACTCGCCCGCGCAAATTGTCAGGCACCAGCCGCATGAGCAGTGTTTCCTGCACAGCGAACTCGACGCCGAGCAACGCACGCGAGATGAGTATCAGCACGCACGCCATCCACAGCGACGGCATCAATCCCACCAGAGCGAAGATGATGCCGTGCGCCAGCAGCGTCCACCCGATAAATCCGGCGGTCACTTTGTGCAGCTCGACATGCGCGCCGACGCGCCGCGCGATCAGCATCCCTATGAAGAGACCGATGCCCGCCGCAGTATAAAGCGCAGAGACGCCCGCATCTGCATGCAAGCCTTCACCCTCTGCGAAGACCACGCCGCCCAGCCTGTCCGTAATTAAACTGATCGCGCCCCCGCCCGTCGCCCACAGAATGTTGATGGAGATAATCGCCAGCACCAGCGGATGTTTGGCGATGTACTTCCATCCTTCCTGTATGTCCGTCCGAAAGCGCGTACGGCTCTTGCTCTCCGGCACTGCTTCGTCCGTCCCTTTAACCTCCGTCACACGTCGCCTCATCTCGCTCTCCGGTATCAGCCAGATGGCGTAGGCAGAGACGATGAACGAGACAGAGTTGATGATGAACGCAACGGAATAGCCGAAACGCCAAGCCGTCCAGCCGCCCAGAGCCGTGCCGATAGACATCAGCAGGAATCTGGACGAGAACAACAAAGCGTTGCCCGCCAGCAAGCCGCGCTCTCCGGCGATGTTCGGCATCGCAGCGTTTTTCGCCGCCTCGAAGAATGAGGCCAGCCCCGTGCCGACAATCGCGCAGGTATACGCAAGCCACAAATCTTCAGGCCCGTCCACCAGCAAATAACCGAGCGCGACCACAGCACGCGCCACGTCCGTCGCGAGCATGATAGTGCGACGCGACCAGCGATCCGCCAAAACTCCCGCCAGCGGCGCGAACAAGGCAAACGGCGCCAGCCGCGCTACCAACAAGATGGCGGCAGCCTCCGGCGATGCGCCCGAAACGGCGCGCACCAGTCCCAGACCGGCGATGAAATTGAACCAGTTGCCCAATTCCGAAATCACCTGTCCAGCCCACAATCGCCTGAACGAACGATTGCCCCTGAGCAATTGCATGTATGTTAGTGAAGCCATAAC
>JACMLC010000783.1 GCA_014379795.1 Pyrinomonadaceae bacterium | reverse complement strand
TAATTAAAATGCGAATCAAGAGTAGAAATAAATTCGCGGCTTTTTCTCTTTGCGTGCTTGGCGTCTTCTCGATTTGCGCTCTTTGGGGGTGGGGGCTTTTGTAACGCAAAGGACGCAAAGAGAGAAGACGCCAAGGAACGCAAAGAGTTTCTACACTTGATTGACATTTAAAAGTAGACAAACAGGCTCTTTATCAGGTATAAAACCCCCACCTCGGTTCTCTTACTCCGTGCGGCGAGATGTCACTCCCGACTGACGGCACGGACAACAGCGCAAGACCAAATTTTGGATTCCATCGCTTGCGCTTCCCCTGTTCTCTTTTGCTTATAAAAGGAGGACTTCATTGGCAAGTAAGACAAATCCCAGAGGAGAACAAAATATGTCTGAAAAATTCTCACAAGTAACGAATGCTGCTTTGAACATCACCCTCCCGCTCAAGCTCATGCTGCTGGTTGCGCTGGTGGCGGCGATGGCCGTCAGTTCCTCAGCTCAGACTCAATCAACCACCGGCACCGACGAGGCAGTTGCGGCGATGATCACATCCACTAAGACCGACCCGGCAATAAGCGCCTCAGCCTCCAAGTCCCTGATTGGATTGGCTAATGCTCCAAAGAAACCGTCTGCGCAAGGCGCTGGCAGCGAGAATAATGCCTACATCTTTGTCCGTGGCTACGCCTTCTCTGTTAATAGAAGCGGCGGCAATCCTGCCGTCATTAGTTCGAGTGGGGGAGGCGCCATCACAGCCATAGATAACTTTGATTACGGAACGGAAGGCGCGGTCAAGTTTGAAGCCGGCTGGAACGGCCCCCACTGGGGATTTCGTGGAAGCTACTTCTACACCACTCAGTCGGCTCAAGAAGATCGCACGGGCACGGCGGCAGCGCCGTTCTTCGTTTCACCCCGTCCCCTGAACGTCACCTTTACCGGATTCGCCACCGCAAATACACCGGCCACGTTCCGCGAACGCTTCCGCCTCCACGTCGTGGATTTGGAAGGCACTTATAAGTGGTTTTCACCCGACTGGTCGGTAGTGCTATCGGCTGGCGTACGGATTGCCCCGAGCCGCCAAACCTACACGGCTCAAGACACGTTTGGTGCTGCGACTACGGAAAACCTGAACTACACGCAGAAACGAACAGGCGTCGGGCCGACAGCCGCCATAGACTTTCGGCACCGGCTCGGCAAGTCCAATTGGTGGATCACCGGCGATGGACGCCTAGCCGTGCTCTTCGGCAAACTCAGAGAAACCGCGACCTTCAGCAATAGCGGCGGATTTTCTCAGACGGCGACGCGAAGTGATAGCCGCACTACTTTCGTCGGCGAAGGAGAACTCGGACTGGAATATTCATGGAAGTTTGGCAGTGGCAACGAGTTCTTCCTCAACGGCAGCTTCATCGTTCATCATTGGAACGATATCGTTAATGTCATGCCGGTTAACCCCGTTGGCGGTTCAGCGTTCACCACGTTGGATAATCCAGCCGCCGCATCTACACGCCAAGGCAGTTTGACTTTCACCGGCGGAGCATTCTCTTTCGGCATCCGCTGGTAAGCCGAAGGTAACGACTGCTCTCTTTTACAACTCAATCAGCGCTGGCAGAAAACTCTGCTCCGAAAAGAAGAACGGAGTTAAGTTTTCCGCCAGCGCTTTTTTTTAGTTGGAGCTAACCGCCTGAGCAAGCGCACTGCCAAACCTCAATCCGAATTACCGTGCCATGCCGGAAGAGGCGCGCCGGTTGAAAAGTCGTAAAAGCGCAGATCGCTCTCCGTCAGCATCTTGGTGAGGAGAATAATTTGTCCGGTGTGCATTGAGAAGTGCTCTACGACATGAAAGATGGCTTCCAGCACGCCGACCTCTGCGCCCTGAATCTGTCGCGTCTCAAGCAGCTCTTCCGGTGCGACGCGCGCCAGTACAGCATCAACTTCATCAAGCGTCCGTCTCAGCTCTGCCAGCAGCTCTGCACGCGTGAGTCCAACGCGCGCATCAAACTCCTGCTGCCGCTCGCGCCTGTCCGCTGCGCCGCCGATGCCGCTCACGATCCACTGCCGCGCATTGCCGGATAGATGCAGTAGCAAATTGCCGATGCTGTTCGAGTCCTGATGAGCGCGCCACCACATATCCCCGTCATTCAATTTTTCGAGGCAGCGTTCGATCTTCGGTAAATAGTCGGTGCGCAGAAACGTGCGCGCTTGAGCGATAAAGGCTTGTCCGGTTTCCGTCATAGCATCTTTCTCTCTTTTTCATTCTCTTGGAGGATGCTATGCCCGGCGATTGATGCTGTCAACGTTGCTTGATGCCATTACAAGGCCGCTCTTGAGCTTGAGAAAAAAGCGGAAGGGCTGTCTCATCTGAGACAGCCCTTCTGTCACGCGCATTCTATCTCGTCCACGACGGAACCGAAAAGGTGTAAGAACCTTTCAGGGAGCTTAAACGCGGCTCGGTTGCGGCGGCTCTGGAAAGAGAGTCTTGATGGCTTGCTTAGTCTCCGTGCGACGCTTCTGCTGGAACTCGTTGACCCAGTTGGAGACGGTCGCAACCATGTCGCGCGCCGTTTCCTGCGTCGTTTTCTTGACTTCGGGATTGCTTTCCGCCTCTGTTTCAAGGCGGTTGCGCTCATTGCGCTTAATAACTTTAATCGGGGTTTTCGTTGTCATGATGCCCTGCTCTTCTTGTCCTTCTTTATGACCTATATAAATTATCTTACGGTATGACTCTTAAACGCTTTTCTTGCGCCGGAGTTCGATTTTTTTTGCTTGCATCCCAACCTGTGCGGCTTGGACGTTAATCTGACTTGCAAACTCGGTGCCAATGCTTTGACGACAGAATAACTTTGGTTTGCATAGCCTTCCGGTGAAGCCGCGTGGCAATATTGCGTACATAGCCAACTTCGTGTGTATCATTTCAAAAGGCATCAAGCTGCCTCTTATCTCACACGGCTCCGGCACAGGCTGGTTTGCAGAATGCCAAAGCGGGAGCATCCTTCATGCGCTTTGCCATCCGCGAGCAGAATATTTTCATTTTGTAAAAATCCTCCGAAGCACGCGATTTCGAGTTAATTGCTCGGAAACTGATAGCAATCTGCGCGTGTTCAGAAACCTCGCGGGGCAGCATGGCAGTTGGCACATGCGTTGCCCTTTCACCTTTCGCCATGCTTTTGAGCGAAACCATCACGATTTATCTTGCCGTCGCTGCGCCCTTCGCCGTCAGCTATTTTTTGCGCCAGCGTCATTGCCAGCAACATGCGCAGCTTTTCTTAAAATCCGTTTCCGCGGGACTGTTATGGCCGCTCGCTGCGATCAGGTACTTGCTCGCACGCGCGCGTCAGCAAACGCTTCGGGCAACCCGCCAACCGGAGACGATTTCCAACCGGCAGGAAATGCAGGTTGAGGAAGCCAAACGCAGTTTCCTCAATGCTCTCTATGAAGTGAGAGCGCGCGCGCCGGACAAATCGGGGAGCGAGAATGAAAAGTTGGAACGCGCGGCGTATGTTCTTCGTGATAGCGTAGAGAAGTATGTCGGGCTGGCGGATGCGGT
Source organism: Pyrinomonadaceae bacterium (assembly GCA_014379795.1). Classification (GTDB taxonomy): domain Bacteria; phylum Acidobacteriota; class Blastocatellia; order Pyrinomonadales; family Pyrinomonadaceae; genus JACMLC01. The sequence continues at coordinate 331 of JACMLC010000783.1, read as the reverse complement.
TAAAGATGATGCTATTGATGATGAGCCGGACGCCCGCGAGCTGGAGTTATTTCGTATCGCAGGACGCAAGGGCGAAGACCTGCTGCTCGCCGGAAGATGCGCGCACAGGCATAACGTGAAGCGTGTTAGAGAGCATCACACGCGCGCCCGCACGGAACTACTGCATGCCCTTGCAGAGGTCGGCGAAGCGGCCAGCTTTGTGCGCCCGGCTGCGGCAGCAAACGCTGCTTCGGCTCGTCGTCTAAGCATTGCGACATTGAGGCTTTATGGTCGCGCCGTTGACCTGCTCTCCTTGTTGGAAGATGAAGACGCGGCACTGAAGGTCGCACGC
>JACMLC010000782.1 GCA_014379795.1 Pyrinomonadaceae bacterium | reverse complement strand
CCTGCGGCTCGCGGTTGGCGCGCTCTGTGGCGGCGATGTCAATGTTTGAGATTTGCAGGGTGACGTTGATGCCGGGAGCAGCTTCGTAGGTCAGCGTTAATTGTGTGACCTCGAATTTATCCGGAATTTGTACCTGATGCCCGCCGCGCATCACAATCGTGTACGCGCTTGCCATCACAGGCAACACCAATCCGAGCGCGACGGTAAAAATCACGCGCCTGCCGGCGGCGATAAATCCATTTTCGCGGCGCGAGCGTAGAATGTTGTGTGCGCGATAAAGCATCGGTTTGTCTCCTGCAAACTTGGTGTCGCTGATTTCACTCTTGAGTATAGCACCCGGCTAAATCAACGCTCAATGCAGGGCTGGCAACGGGCCAGTTGGAAAACTTTTTGTAGCTTATAGACCGCATTGGTGTACAATTCCCCGCCACACGGGTCTTCGCGCACACACAAGTTCTGAAACGGCGGAAGCGTTCAAAGCCACAGGGACGATGCCGCTCATGGTTGTTAAACTTTATCTCAAAAGGAGAGAAAGAAAAGATCATGGCAAAAACCATCTGCACAATTCTGGGAGTCGCGTTCCTTCTGGCGGGAATTTTGGGGTTTGTTGCTCCCGGTTTGCTTGGCTTGCATTTGAGCCTCGCACACAACCTGATCCATATCATCTCAGGAGCCGCTGCTCTGTACTTCGGACTGGCGGGCACACTGGCGTCAGCGCGCCTCTTCTGTCTCGTCTTTGGAGCTGTTTATCTATTGCTCGGCGTGGTCGGTTTTCTGGCGGGGGGTGACAAGCAGCACACCATCGCAGGTATCACCCATGCGGGTACGACGGATTCTAACCTTTTACAGCTTCTTCCGGGTTCGCTTGAACTCGCCATGAGGGATCACGGCCTGCACATCCTGCTCGGCATAGTCTTTCTCATCGGCGGCTTGATTACCAAAGCCGATGTCAGACATGCTGTGGATTAAAAACAAGGGTGTAGGGGATAGGGTGTAGGGTGTAGCTCAAGACAGTTGTTCTTGCTACACCCTACACCCTATCCCCTACACCCTTTGCTCTTCCATCAGAACTGAACCTTAACTCCTCCTCTTCCCAAAGCTCCGGGCGCGCGGAATCCATTCTCGAAATATTCTTCATTGAAAATGTTATCCACGCCGATGAAGAGAATCATGCGCGTGCGCTCACTCAAAGGCCGCTCGTAACTGCCGAAGAGGTCTGCCTTCGTAAAACCGTCGAAGGTCAGAATCGCTGTGTTAAAGAACGGGTCGAAGACCGGCGCGATGTACGAGCCTGTGCGGTTGAGATCAAAGCTCAAGAGGAATGCCTTGTAACGCTGGTCGTAGGTCAGGCCGAAAAGGTTTTTCGGAATAACGTACTCGCGCAGTAACCCCTCGCCGGGGACAAAGCGGTCGCTGTTGGTGTACGTGTAAGAAGCGCGGATGTTTGCGCCTTTGAACGGAGCGGTCTCCAGAAAAGTTTCCAAGCCGCGCGCGATGCCGCCGGGACGGTTGGCATAAGCGAAAAATCTAAGCCCGAGCGGGTCTGGAAACGTGGGTTCGATGACGCGCTGAAGCCGCGTGTAAAAGAAGGTCGCGCCGAACAACACGCGGTCAGAGGCCAGCCGTTGATCGAATCCGCCATCAATGCTGACGGATTGCTCTGCGCGCAGCAAGGGGTCGCCGATGCGCTGGAAGACGCCGTTGATGCTGGCCTCGCCGAAACGCTCGAACAGCGAAGGCGCGCGAAAGCCGTTGCCCGCATGCGCCCTCAACTTGGTTCCCGTAGAGCGTATGAAATAAGCGATTGACCCGTCGCCTGTCAGAGAATTTTCGATGGGAATCTGACCGATAAATCCCGGACGGTCTGCGGCGCGTATCCTGAAAAACTGCCCGCGCACGCCTACGGAAATCTGCAAGCGGTCGTCGAGCAGCATGATTTGATCCTGCGCAAAGATGGCGAACGTGCGTTGCCTATCGGTCGTCCCGTTCAATACGCTAAAAGTCGGAAAAGATTCCTGAAAGACAGTCTCTCGCTCGAACTCCATTCCGGCGGTGATTAAATTCGCGCGTCCGAGCCGCACGTTTGCACGCGCATCGAGCGTGTCCGTCAAACCATTGTTTGTGCTGACGAAAACACCGAAGATTGAATCCGCGAACGGGCCATCGTAATTGCGGCGGTGCGATGAGGCGCGCTGGTACGCGACCGTGTAAGAGAAAATGTCGTTGACGCGATGAGTCCAACGCACAGAGCCTACGAGCAGGCGATTGCGTCGCCCCGAATCCGTGTCGTCCGTGTCCGGCTGAAAAGTTATTCCTTCAACAGCGCGCGGGTACTGCTCCGTGCTTGTAAAAGCAAAGGGCAACGCGATGGGGTCGTTATTGACTCGCGCATTCGAGATCGTTCCGTAAAAATTCGCGGCGATGCTGATTGACGGCGTCACTTCAAATTGAAAACGCGCGCCGCCCGCAATGTTGCCGTACTCGTCATTACCATCTACGCCGCGCCGCACGTCAAGGCGCGTCAGACCGAAGCTGAATCCCGCGCGATTGCCGATGCCGCCGGAGCCTTGAAAGCGTTCACGGAAGAGCGAGAGGCTGCCGCCTTCAAAGCTCGCTTCAAAACGCGGCGCGCCCGCGCCCGTCCCCGGAACCATGTTGATGACACCGCCGATGGCATTCGTCCCGTAGATCGAAGAGCCTGACCCTCGCAGGATTTCAACTCGCTCAAGCCCTGCGGGCAGCAAGTCTG
>JACMLC010000781.1 GCA_014379795.1 Pyrinomonadaceae bacterium | reverse complement strand
GTTTCTTATTACTCATCACTTATCACTTATCACTTAAAAAAATGACTTTCGTCCGTTTCGACAAATACGTTGACCGCCACGCGCGCACCTTTACGGAGCGGCTTCAGGCGATGTGCCGGATGCCGTCCGTGGCGGCGCGCGGGACGGGGATGCGCGCGATGGCGGAAACGGTCGAACAGATGATGCAGCGCGCGGGAGCCGGGACGCGCAGCTTTACGATGGGCAGCGGCTATCCGGTTATCTATGCAGAGTGCGGAGCGGGGCGTCAGCGATATCTTGTCTACGGCCATTATGATGTCGCGCCGGTCGGGCATCTGACGGATTGGTCTTTCGGGCCGTTCGCCGCCACCATTTTGGACGACAAGCTCTATGCGCGCGGAGCATCGAACAGCAAGGGCGACTTGATTGCGCGCCTCGCTGCGGTCGAAGCCTATCAAAAAACTTTTGGCAAGCTGCCCGTCAGCCTGCGCTTTGTGGTGGAAGGTGAAGACGGATTGGGCAGCCCCTCGCTGCGCCAGTTCACAGCCGAGCATGGCGAGATGCTCATAGCCGATGGCTGCATCTGGGACGAAGGCTACAAGGATACGAAAGACCGTCCCGTCATCAGTCTGGGTTTCAAAGGCATCACTTTTATAGAGCTGCGCGTCCACGGCGCGCGCACAGACCTGCACTCAAAGTGGGGAGCGATTGTGCCGAACCCCGCTTGGCGGCTGGTGCAGGCTCTCTCAACCATCACGTCGCCCAAAGGCGTCATCACGATAGACGGCTTCTCTTCGCACATCGCGCCGATTACGCCGGAAGATACAGAGGCTCTGAAAACCGTCGAGCTGGACGAAGTGGGACTCAAGCGCGAGTTTCGCATCGGGGGTTGGCTGCGCGGACTCAAAGGCCACTTACTGGCAAAAGAGCATATCTTCGGCGCGACCTGCACGATCTGCGGAATTCAAACAGGCCACACTGAAGCCGGGCCGAAAACCGTCTTGCCGAGCACGGCGATGGCGCGGTTAGACTTTCGCCTCGTGCCTGACCTGACTTCTGAAATTGTTTTAAATCTCCTGCGCGAACATTTGGACGTGCGCGGCTTTCAGGATGTAGAGATAGTCGAGCTGGCAAGCTCGCCTTACGCCAAGTCGCTTGTTAGCTCAACCGTCGCGCGCGCCGCCATCGAAGCCGCGCCTGAGATTTACAATACGGCTCCGGTCGTTTATCCGCTCGATCCATCCAGCGGCCCCGTCGGCGCGGTCTGCGGCGTCAGCCTGCCGCACACGCCGGTCGTCTCTTTCGGCGCCAGCTATGCCGCCTCGAACCCGCACGGCCCGGACGAGAACATACGCCTCGAAGATTTTATACAGTGCATCAAATACTTCGGTCGCATCATTCATCACCTCGGGCATGAGGGCAAGCACAAGAGCAGCCGCGACACGCAATCGCTCGCACATGCCAGAGGCTGAGCTTGCCATCCGGCCAGTCTAAAGTCTAAAGTTTGAAGCGTTAAATTTCAGATTCGGGACTTTAGACTCTGTCATAATGCCGACCAAAGCTCAAACCATCGAACGAGAAATTGAGACCCTGCGCGACGAGCTGCGCCGTCACGAAGAGCTGTACTACATTCACGCCAATCCTGAGATTTCCGATGCGGAATATGACGCGCTGCTGGTGCGCCTGCAAGAGCTTGAAGCGGAGCATCCTGAACTGGTCACGCCCGACAGCCCGACGCAGCGTGTCGGCGGTCGCCCCGCAGAAGGTTTTACGGAGTTCTTGCATCGCAAGCCGATGCTCTCGCTCGATAACAGCTACAACATAGACGACCTGCGCGCCTTTGATGAGCGTTGCCGCCGTCTGGCAGACGGGCGCGAGCTTGAGTACGTCGCGGAACTGAAGATAGACGGCCTCTCTATCTCCTTGCATTACGAGAACGGAGTGCTGGTATCGGGCGTGACGCGCGGCGACGGGCGGCGCGGCGAGGATGTCACGCAGAACGCGCGCACGATTCGCAGCGTCCCGCTCCGTCTGAAACAGGATGCCTCTCAAGTTCCGGCGGAGATAGAAGTGCGTGGCGAAGCGTACCTGCCGCGCCGCGTCTTTGAAGAGATCAACGCTGACCGTGAAGAGGAAGGCGCAGCGCGCTTTGCCAACCCGCGCAATGCCGCTGCGGGCACGATTCGACAGCTTGACCCGAAAATCGTCGCCGCGCGCCGCCTAGAGCTTTTCCCTTACGAAGTCATCTCAGGAGGCCGCGCCGCTTTCCCCTCGCACTGGGAATCATTCGCGT
>JACMLC010000780.1 GCA_014379795.1 Pyrinomonadaceae bacterium | reverse complement strand
GTGCGAAAAGAGTCCACCACGACGATGCCGGGACTGGCCGCCTCGACCTCTTTGACAATCTCCTCCAGCACCGCGTTCAGGTCTTGATTGAGCACAACCTGTGAGAGGTTGATGAAGCGCACCGAAGTATTCAATTTGGTCTGGTCGAAAAACTGAAACTGCTGCTGATACCGCAGCATCTTGATGGCGGGTTCGCCGAGCACTGTGAAATAAAGCGCGGGACGCTCAGGGGTGGCAATGGCGAACATGATTTGATGGGCCAGCGTGGTTTTGCCGCCGCCGGGCGCGCCCGCGATGATGTTGAAAGAAAACTCCGGCAAGCCGCCGCCCAAAATCTCATCCAGTCCCGGCACGCCGGTCGGCAGTGTTTGAATACTCACCTTGTCTTGCACAGTCATGATCTATCCTCACCTCCCGAATCTGCTCCGTCCATGGGCACATCCGGCCACGCATCTCGCACCAGACTCAGAGTTAAAGGTTTGCCAATAAAAGTCACCAGTAGTTGTAACAAGTGGGAGATGAGAACTATTGCGGCCTGCCCTCCAACCGCCCCTGCTGTCTCTTGATCCCCTTCAACGCCATCGAATCCCTCCAAAGAGCCGTCCGCCCCCACTCGCACCATGTTTAGCGAAGGAACTTCCATCTTTGCCAGTGTCAAAGCTCTGGATAAAAGAGAGCTAAAGCCATCAACACCGGCGAGCCTGATGAGGCGCAGTCGCAACACATTACCGACCCGCACTGCCGCGACATCTACGCGCGCATCGGGCGAGTCGTCGCGCGCCGCCTCGACAGCGATTAATCGCCGGGCCAGTTCTTGAATTTCAGGAGAAGCCGTACTCATCGGGGGCGCCTCTGACGACTCATGATAACTGCTATCAGACATTCGCATTTGACCACATAGATAATGCTCTAGGCCAATCAAAGCTGAGGTGAATATGTCTTCAGGCGTCTTGCAGCCAGCCTTGAAGCATCGCGTAACGCACTATTTCGGCGCGGCTGTGGAAATTGAGCTTTTCCATCAAGCGCACCTTGTATGTCTCGACCGTCCTGACGCTAATGTCGAGCTTAGCAGCGATTTCTTTATTGGAAAAGCCCAGAGCGATGAGCCGCAAGACCTCCGACTCGCGCTCACTTAAATCTCCATGCGGCAGTCCTTCTTTAGGCGATTGCTTACGGACGTAATTGCCCACCACGTTGCTCACAATCGCCGGGTCGAGGTAGGTATCCCCAGCGGCCACGGCGCGGATGGCTTGGATCAACTCATGGGCCGCCGCACGCTTGAGCACGTAACCCGACGCTCCTGACTTGAGCAATTGATTTAGATAGCCCTGATCATTATGGACGGTCAGCGCCAGCACTTTGGTTTGAGGGCAGTCACGCTTGAGCAGTTCCGTCGCTTTGGCTCCGTTCAATTCAGGCATGGAGATGTCCATCACGACGACATCCGGGCGGAGAGCTTTGGCCTCCAGCCATGCCGTCCTGCCGTTATCCGTTTCGCCCACGACATGCATGTCAGGCTGAGCGTTGATGAGAGACTTTAACCCTTCACGGATGATCGCGTGATCATCGGCTAAGAAGATACACAACTTATTCAAGACAACTTCCCCCGTTCTCATTATGCGCCAGAGGAATACGCACGAAGATGCTCGTTCCCGCGCCGATAGTTGATTCAAGGTGGAACGTGCCTCCGACCAGCGTCGTGCGCTCCTCCATGCCCAGTAAGCCCATCTTGCGCCCCCCGGCAGGCAAGGCCAAGAGAGTCTCGACATCAAAACCGCCCCCGTTGTCTTCGACGATGACGGAAAGGGAATCGCCACGCCGTGCCAGAATGAGACCCACAAAGGTTGCGTGAGCATATTTGAGGATGTTGGTCAGAGCTTCCTGAGCAATCCGGTAGACGGCGGTCTCGATTGGCTGCGGGAGTCGCTGGTCGCCCAGTCCCATGCTATGAAAGTCAACCCGCACGCCACAACGCATTGACCATTTCTGCACATAGTTGCCCAGCGCGGCGTTTAAGCCAAGATCGTCTAAGGCCGTGGGACGCAGCTCCCAAGCGAGAGTATCCACTTCCTGCGAAAGTTGACTGGTGACTTCCTCTAACTGCTTGACCCTGATCTGAGTTGCCGTGTCTGACTGAGAGACTTCAGTCAGAGAGTTGACCAGCAACACAATCGCGGCGATGTGCTGTCCCATCTGGTCGTGCAGTTCCCGCGAGATACGGCGTCGTTCATCCTCCTGTGCGGTGACGAGTTGCCGCAGCAGATGCCGGCGCGCTTCTTCCGCCTGTTTGCGCTCGCGGATTTCAGCCTGCAACGTCTGATTGGTGTTCGCTAGCTCGACGGTGCGCTCGGTGACTCTTCTCTCTAATTCCTCTTGCGCCTGATGGAGAGCCGCCTGCGCTTGCTTGCGCTCTGCGATGTCGCGCACCATGGTCGTGATGTAGGCGCGGCCTGCGACGGTAGAAGTTGAGACGGAGGCTTCAACATCAATCAACGTTCCATCTTGACTCTTTCCTTTAAATTCATAAACGGAAGCGGGCAGTTCGCCGCGCGCTCGACTCCTGCCAAATTCCAGCAAGCGTTCCATGTCTTCAGGTGAGATAACAACAGAAACATGCCTGCCGATTAACTCTTCCGGGTCGCTGTAGCCGAACAGGTGCGTATAGGATTTATTGACATAGACGATTCGTTCTTCGTCCTCGATGAGAATCCCGTCGCGTGAGGCCTCGAAGATAGCGCGCAATCGCTCCTCGCTCTGTTTCAGTCTCTCTTCGGCTCGTGTGCGCTCGATGGTGAGGGCTGCCGTGCGCGAGAGGATTTCCACCGCTTGTCGTTCCAGCGTCTCCGGCTCCCGCCGCTCGCGAAAGTAAGTCCCGAAAGTCCCCAGCACGCTCCCGTCGCGCGCCATTATCGGCATGCTCCATGCAGCTTGAAACCCCAGCCCCAGAGGCAGATGTTTGATGGCGTGCCACTTGGGATCGGCGGCGATGTCGGGTGTGATGACCACAGTGCGGAGGGCTGCTGCCCTGCTACAAGTGCCGACATTCGCGTCGGCTTTGAGGCCATCAATCGCTTTGAGGTAATCATCAGGCAGGCTCGGTGAAGCGCCGTTGCGCAGGCGGCCATGCTCGTCCAGCAGCAGGATGGAGGCGACGGCGCGTCCTTCTGCCAGTTGCTCGACGACTCGCGCCAGATAGGTCAGCACGTCGGTGAGGGGCGCACCGCTGACTATCATCTCCAGCGATTGCTTCTGCGTGTCGAGCAGCCGCTCGGTGCGCTTGCGCTCGGTGTTGTCCACTCCGGTTTCCATAGCATGCTCAAGAATTATTTGAGAAATTATATCACGCTAAAGTTAAAATAGTTTGCACGATTCAACGCACAGCCCCGCGCGCGGTTTCTGTTGATGAGACTCCTTTAATATTCAATAGCATACGCTTCAAACTTAATTTTTCCTGTCCGTAAATTCCCTGACACGGCCTCAAGCTTTCCCGACATCGCAACACCCATTAACTTCATATAATCTGATCACCCTTTGTCCACCTTTTCGTTCACCCTCTGTGTCCTTAGCTTATCTGACGGCAAGATGCCTTTTCGTGCGGTCTTCTGTTATTCAGGCTGGAGTGTGCTTCTGCTGTTGATATTAAAACCGGATGAGGTGAGAAAGAAATTAACAACAATTTAATCTTCATCAACTCAATCCGATAGCAAAGAGGCTGCGTATCTAATAGCAACCCCGAACGATTATTCTTTAGCAAATCCCCTATCCGTTTAAGCGGTGATTTTTTTCGAGGGTGCATTACGCAGTTTATCCCTATGAATAGTGTAATCAAGGTGATGGCTTCGGCCATCGGGTCTTGCCATAACAGGCAAAAAAAAGCAGTCCAAAGACTGCCTACTCTCTGAAAGGATAGACTAATGTTTAAAACTCTTGTCCCAAAAACTTTGGCCGCGATCAGTCTTGCTTCAATGGTCGTCGCCTTATTAGTTAATACCGAGACCAGCCCTTCGCAGGCATCCAGCCATCGCGAAGCGCCGCTCATAGCTTACGATCCGGCGGCTGATAATACGGATGTATACGCCTTTCGCAGCACCGAAGCCGGGCGTGAAGGGTTCGTCACCTTAATCGCCAACTATTTACCGGATCAATCGCCTTCGGGCGGGCCGCATTTCTACAAGTTCGACGACACGGTGCTGTATGAAATCAAAATAGACAACACGGGTGACGGCGTCGAAGACGTGTCCTATCAATTTCAGTTTACGACTGAATTTAAGAATGGGGACACTGTGCTCGGCATGGCTGCGCCCACCACTGTGCTGCAAGGCACGGGCAAGCTTGACGGGCTTATCGCCACGCCGAACGACCCGGACTATAACGAGCCGCAGACTTACACCGTCACACGCATGAATCACGCTACCGGCAGCGCCGGGAAAGCGCTTGCCAGCGGCCTCATAACTCCGCCGAATAATATCGGCGAGCGCACTACACCCTCTTATGAGATTCTCGCGCAACAAACCGTTTACAAGCTGCCCGGAGACGGGCGCGTTTTCGCCGGACAGCGCGACGAAGGTTTTTACATAGATGTCGCCGGCGTTTTCGATACGCTCAATTTGCGCTCCATCGTTGCCAAAGGCAGCAAGGACTCGCTGGCGGGCAAGAACGTCAGCAGCATCGCCATCGAAGTTCCGATTCAGGACTTGACGCGCGGCGGCAAGATGGCTGCCAGCCCGACCGATGCGGATGCTGTAATTGGAATATGGGCGACCGCCAGCCGGCGCACGATGAGCGTGCTGAGAGATCAGGGTTCGCGCGGCAACGGTTCGAGAGAGTCGGGCAACGACTTTCGTCAGGTTTCGCGGCTCGGCAACCCGCTGGTCAACGAGGTGGTCATCCCACTGAAATTAAAAGACGCCTTTAATGCCTCTTCGCCAAAAGATGATGCTATCGCCGCGCCTTTCGTGCTTGACCCGCAACTTCCCAAATTGCTTCAGGCGGTCTTCAAGATTGATATACCGCCTGCGCCGCGAAACGATTTAGTAGCGATTTTCGCCACCGGAATCAAAGCCGGTTCAGTGCCGGGTGCGCCGACCTTCAATACGTTTCTGTCGGACGGAACGCCGCACGACATGCTGCGTCTGAACGTCGCTATCCCGCCAACCCCCAAAGATAAACAGAAGCGGATGGGGCTGCTCGAAAATGACCCTGCGGGTTATCCGAACGGGCGACGCGTCGGTGATGACGTGACGGACATCGCACTGCGCGCGATGGCGGGCGGCACGCCGTTCACGCCTGCAACCAATAAGAAACCGAACAATCTGCTCGGAGACGGAATAGACAAGAATGATGTGGAATATCTGGATCGTTTTCCTTACTTGGGAACGCCGCATTCAGGCAATCCCAAATAGTTTCCACCAGCGGTACTTAAAAGATGGCCGGAATTTTCGGCAGGTTCTCGAACTGAATGCAGAGTACAAGAGCGGTTGGTCATCAGGCGGGTCGCTCCTGTACTCAAGTCCAATTTCAATTTGTTAGCCGGTATTTACCGGCGCTGCTCCTAAGCATGCAACCACGCTATTCGGCGTTGCAGAAGGAGATTTTCTGCGGGAGGAAAGAAGCATATGAACAAGGGTTTTGTAAGGCGCGGTTTATGGATTGCGCCATGTCTTGCCATTATTATGATTGCGCTGAGCGCATCCGCCGTACATGCTGTGCCGGTGTTTGGCATTACTACGACGAATCAATTAGTCCGTTTCGACAGCGCGACTCCGGGCACGATTAACACCAGCTTACCGGTGACAGGGCTGCAAGCGGGTGAAACGATTGTCGGCATAGATTTTCGCCCGGCGAACGGGCAGCTCTACGGAGTCGGCAGCACAAGCCGCATCTACATCATCAATACGACGACGGGCGCAGCCACACAGGTCGGCGCAGCCGTTCTCAGCCCTGCGCTCAATGGCACAGCCTTTGGGGTTGACTTTAACCCTGTGCCGGATCGCCTGCGCATCGTCAGCGATGCCGACCAGAATTTGAGAGTCAACCCTGCGGACGGAGTCGCCGTCAACGACGGAACCATAGCCTTTATGGCTGGCGACGTGAATGCGGGACAAAATCCGAACGTCGTCGCCGCAGCTTACATCAACAACTTTAACGGCGCGACGACGACCACGCTCTACGATATAGATTCCAATCTGGACATCCTCGTCACGCAAAATCCTGCGAACAATGGAACGCTTCAGACTGTCGGCGCGCTTGGCGTCAACACGACGGACTTAGCGGGCTTTGACATCACGACGAGCGGCGCGACCAATACCGCTTACGCCGCTTTGAATTTAGTCGGCGACACAGTTACCAAATTTTATACGATCAACCTAGCGACCGGCGCAGCTACTCCTGCCGGAACAATCGGCGGCGCAATTCAGCTTCGCGGAATCGCTGTCGGCCTTGTGCCGATTGCAAGCCAGACAGCATTTGCTCTGACCAACTCAAACCGGCTGGTGCGCTTCAATACCGTAGACCCGGGCACGGCTCTGAGCGCGGTCAGCATCGGCAATCTGAATATCGGCGATCAGGTGTTAGCAATAGATTTTCGCCCCGCGACGGGACAACTCTACGGCATGGTTAGAGACCTGCTCGGCACTAGCTATCGTCTGGTTATCATCAACCCGACGACGGGAGCCACGACCGCTGTTGCGCCGGTCGCTCCGTCACCGACGGGAAGCTTTTTCGGTTTTGACTTTAACCCTGTGCCGGATCGCATACGCATCATCAGCGATGCCGACCAGAATTTGAGAGTCAACCCTGCGGACGGAGTCGCCCTCGTTGATGGCACACTAGCCTACGCTGCGGGTGATACGAACGTAGGCCAGAATCCGAACGTCGCGGGCGCGGGCTATGCCAATAATTTTACAGGCACTGCCTCGACGACGCTCTACGACATTGACACAAACCTTGACATCCTCGTCACGCAGAATCCGCCGAACAATGGCACGCTCAATACTGTCGGCACGCTCGGCGTTGATACGACCAATCTGGTCGGCTTTGACATCGGCTCTGCTAACAACGCTTTCGCTGCGCTGACGTTGGCGACAGACCCTGTCTCCAAACTCTACACCATCAATCTGACCACGGGGCGCGCCACGCTCGTCGGCAACATAGACCTGACAGTCTCTGACGGCATAGAGCAGGTCATAGGGTTGGCGATTGGCGGCAACGATGCTGTCGTAGATTACGATGGCGACGGCAGAACCGATTATTCGGTCTTCCGCCTGAGCAACAACTTTTTCTATGTGCTGCTCAACGGAACGGGCGGCAACATCACACAGCAATTCGGTCAGGCCGGAAGCGACATCCAGACGCCGGGAGATTATGACGGCGACGGCAGAACGGACTTTGCGGTCTGGCGCGAGAGCACAGGCACTTTCTTTGTCCTCCGAAGCAGTAACAACACGCTGTTGTCTCAAGCATTCGGCCAGCCGGGCGATGAGCCTGTCGCCAGAGATTATGACGGCGACAACCGTACGGACTTTGCCGTCGTGCGCCGCACGGGCGGGCAGATGGTTTGGTACATCCTGAACAGCGCTAACGGCAGCTTCCGTGCAGAGCAATTCGGCCTCGTCACAGACATCGTCGCGCCCGGTGATTATGACGGCGATGAGAGATTTGATCTCGCCGTGCAGCGCAACTCCGGCGGACAGTCCATCTTCTTTATCTTGCAGAGCACAGCCGGATTCAGAGGCGAGCAGTTTGGCCTTGCCGGAGATTTGAATGTGCCCGGAGATTATGACGGAGACGGCAAGACAGACATCGCCGTTTACAGAGCAGGCACGACTAGCTTCTGGTACATACGGCAAAGCTCTGACAACGGTTTTCGGGCTGTCCAGTTTGGCACAAAGGGTGATTTCACAGTGCAGGGCGACTATGACGGAGACGGCGAAACCGATGTCGCTGTCTATCGCCCGAGCTTAGGCACATTCTTCGTCCTTCAAAGCTCGAACGGCTTGCCGTTCACACAGCGTTGGGGCACGAATGAAGATTATCCTGTGGCGAACTTCGACACGCACTAAGCGGAAATGAGGCCGGCGGATTACGAACACGGGGGAAAGCCGGCCAACTCCGATGAAACGGGTTGGCCGGCTTGTAATCCTGCTAAGGCTTGAGAAAGTAGAACAATCAGGAGAAATGAAAAAAATGCGAAAAATGTTTTCGAGAAAATTACTTGTCATTGCCACTTCAGGCATCATGCTCGGCATTCTTGCCGCGTCCGTCTTTGTCAATCACACGGCACAGCCCGCGACGGCATCGAGCCATCGCGAAGCGCCGCTTATCACAGCCGATCCTTTGGCCGATAACACGGACGTTTACGCCTTTCGCAGCACGGAAGCGGGACGCGATGGCTTCGTCACATTGATTGCCAACTGGATTCCGTTTCAAGAGCCGTCGGGCGGCCCGCACTTTTACAAGTTCGACGACACAGTGCTCTATGAAATCAAGGTAGACAACACGGGCGATGGTCTGGAAGACATCACCTACCAGTTCCGCTTTACGACGCAAATCCTCAACCCCGGAGTCATCCTCGGCATGGCTGCGGGCAATGAGAACGGGCCGATTACTTCTTTGACAGACCCGGATTACAACGAGCCGCAGACATACACAGTGAGGCGCATAGACCGTCTCTCCGGCAGACAGGGAAGGCTCATCGCGTCCGGCCTGCGCACGCCGCCGAACAACATCGGCGACCGCACGACTCCGAATTATGAAGCGTCTCTCGCGCTGCCCGCCGTTTACAACTTGCCGGGTGGCGGAAAAGTTTTCGCCGGACAGCGCGACGAAGGTTTTTATATTGATGTCGGTGGCGCATTTGATACCTTCAATTTCCGTTCAATCGGCTCGACGGGTGGCGTGGACAGCTTAGCCGGATTCAACGTCAACACGGTAGCCATTGAAATCCCGATTCAGGAATTGACGCGCAACCGCACTGTGCCAGCCAGTTCGACTGTGCCTGAAGCAGTGATTGGCGTCTGGGCAACCGCCAGCCGCCGCACGACGACCATCATCAGGCCGGACGGCACGCGCTCTATCGAAGGGCCGTTCATACAGATTTCCCGTCTCGGCAATCCTTTGGTTAATGAACTCGTGATTCCGACCGGACTCAAGGACGCTTTCAACTCTCTGTCTCCGACGGGTGATGCGATTGCAGCTCCTTTCGTGCTTGACCCGCAGCTTGCCAAATACCTGCAAGCGGCGTTCGGCATCACGATTCCGCCCGCGCCGCGTAATGACCTTGTGCAAATCTTTGCGACGGGCATTCCGGTTAATGCAGTTACGGGGCCGACCTATACGACCTTTCTGTCGGACGGAGTGCCGCACGAATACATACGGCTCAACGTTGCTATCGCGCCGAGCGCGAACCCGAGTCGCTTGGGTTTGCTCGGACTGGACTTCGCTGGATTTCCGAACGGGCGTCGCGTGGGTGATGACGTGGTTGACATAGCCTTGCGCGCCGTCGCGGGCGGAACGCCATTCACTCCCCCCACCAATGTTGCGCCGAACAACACGCTCGGAGACGGCGTTGATCGCAACGACGTGCCTTACCTGACGAGGTTTCCTTACTTAGGAACGCCGCACTCAGGCAATACGACGACCGGCGTGCCGCACGAGCATCACGTCCTGCGTTAAGAAGTTAAGAAGCCCGGAAGAGTGATGAGAAGCATGCTGTTTCTCATCACTCTTCCTTTACCGCTTATCACCCGAACATGAGAAACTTCAGAACGATTTTACAAGCACTCATCACGCTCGTCGTTTTCGCTGTACTGGCCGTGTGCATCACCGTCGTAGCCAAGCGCAGGCTTCAGCCTGAGACAGCGAAACCGCCAGAGGCAACGGCTGAGACGAGCAGTGTGAAACTCACGCCCGCCGACCGGCGGATTCAAGCTGCACAGGTCTTGACGGAGAGTGCGCCGCAAAAGCCCGAAGGCTATCTACAGCTCTGCAACGCCTACATGCAGAAGGCGCGCGAGACCGGAGATTTTGGTTTTAATTCCAGAGCCGAAGCCGCTCTGAATCGCGCGGTTGAGTTGGAGCCTGAGAATTACGATGCGCTCAAGCTGCGAGCCAAGCTACAGCTTACTTATCACCGCTTTGGCGAAGCTCTCGAAACGGCAAAGCGCGCTCTAGTACTGCGCCCGCAAGACCATGATGTTTACGGCGCGCTGACGGACGCGCATGTCGAGCTGGGAAATTACGTTGAAGCCATCAAGTCCGCGCAGCGTATGGTTGACCTCAGACCGGACACCGCAGCTTACTCGCGCGTCTCTTACCTGCGCGCCCTGCACGGCGACACCGCAGGCGCGATTGAAGCCATGACCGTCGCCGCGAAAGCCGCAGACCCGCGCGACCCTGAAAGCGTCGCATGGTGTCTGGTGCAGCTCGGCGATGAATTGATGAACGCGGGAAAGCAAACAAAAGCGGAGCAGCAATACGATGCCGCGCTCGCTATCCTTCCCGATTATCATTTGTCACTTGCCGCGAAGGGACGCGCACGCGCGGCGGCAGGCGACGCCTTGAGCGCAATTGATTATTATCAAAAGGCACAGCAGCTCGTCCCGCTGCCGGAGACAGCCATCGCGCTCGGCGATTTGTATCACAAGCAGGGGCGCGCCGCCGAAGCGAACAAACAATATCAACTGGTCGAGTTCATAGAGCGGTCAGGCGCAGCCAGCGGCACATATTCTCGCACTCTCGCGCTCTTCTACGCAGACCATGACATGAAGCTTGACGAGGCGCTTGAGATTGCGCAAAAAGAACGCGCCGCCCGCGCAGATATTTATACGAGCGATGCCTTAGCATGGTGCCTGTTCAAAAAAGGCCGTTTGGCGGAAGCCAAGACGGAGATTGAAGCCGCTTTGCGTTTGAAGACACGCGACGCGCGCCTCTTTTATCATGCGGGGATGATCGCTCACGCTATGGGCGAAGAGCAGCGCGCCGTGAGATACTTAAAGCTCGCGTTAGAGGTCAATCCATCATTCGATGTGATTCATGCGGACATCGCGCGGCAAACGCTGGCGCAGAGCGGAGAACGGGACGCTCCACACAGCTCCAGAACGAAGGGTTGAGAAGTGATTCATACGGCTCTGCATTTTAAAACCTTATTCCGAAACAGGATTTTAACTTCGGCGCGTGGCCGCATGTTCTTTATGCTGCTGCTCGCCTTAATGCTGTTCGCATCCAGCGCCGGAATGACAGCCGCGCATCCTCTGGGAAATTTCACTGTCAATCATTTCTCGCGCATAGAGGTTGGAGTTGACCGCGTCAGCGTTCGCTATGTGGTTGACATGGCGGAAATTTCCACCTTTCAGGAATTGCAGCGAGTGGACGCCAACGGCGACGGCTCGCACTCAAGCGAGGAGTTGAATCTTTATCTACAGCGCATCGCCTCTGAGTACGCAAGCGGATTGCATCTCACAGTTGACGGCGCGCGTATCCCTTTGTCCGTCACCGCACAAAAAATCTCTCTGCCGGAGGGAGATGGCGGTTTGCCGCTCCTGAAAGTCGAATGTGACTTCGCCGGAGCATTGCCTGCGGCTGAAAGCAATGCTGTGCGGCGTCTCATGTTCGCGGACAAAAATCATGAAGGGCGCATCGGTTGGCACGAGCTGGTAGCGGCTTCAGCTCCCGGCATCTCAATTTTCAACAGCACGGCTTTCGGCTCCGCTCTGACGGATGAGCTGAAATCTTATCCGCAGGACATGCTGGCTGCACCGCTCAACGAGCGCGCAGCGGAGTTGTCATGGATGCAGGGAATTGTTCCGGCAGGCGCAACCGCTCTCCAAACGAGAGACGGTCGTGCCGTGGCAGCCCGGTCGCGCGACCATCTGGCCGAGTTAATCTCTGTGGCGGAGATTACGCCGATGGTTGCGCTGCTGGGGTTGCTGATCGCGGCGGGACTGGGCGCGCTGCATGCGTTTTCGCCCGGACATGGCAAGGCGGTTGTCGGCGCGTATCTAGTCGGCTCGCGCGGGACGACGCGCCACGCAGCCTTTCTCGGTTTGACGGTGACGATCACGCACACCATCGGCGTCTTCGCTCTCGGCTTAATCACGCTCTTTGCTTCGCAGTGGATTGTCCCCGAACGACTTTTTCCCATTCTGAGCTTTATTTCCGGCGCGATTGTCCTCTGCATCGGTTTGAGCCTCTTTGTGCGCAGACTGAGGGTCGCGCTCGGCTCTGCTGCGCCGCATGAGCATTCGCATCATCAGGACGCGCACAGCAGCCATACACACTCGCACGAGACGGACGAGCACGCACACCATCACGCGCATGAACATCATGAGCATGAACATAAGCATCACGCGCACGATCATGTTCATAAGGATCATGCTGTTGATACATCGCTCGTGCATTCGCATGGCGGGCGCGAGCATACACACCTGCCACCCGGAGCCGATGGCGGTAAAGTGACCTGGCGCAACCTGCTGGCGCTGGGAATTTCCGGCGGCCTGTTGCCATGTCCTTCCGCGCTGGTCGTGATGTTGTCTGCGATTGCTTTGCATCGCGTAGCTTACGGGTTGCTGCTCGTCGTGGCCTTCAGCGTTGGCCTCGCGGCCACTTTGACCTGCATCGGGCTGGCGTTTATCTATGCCGGAAGATTTTTGAAACCGATGGCTTCGGGTCGCTTGGTGCGCGTGCTGCCTGCCGTCAGCGCGTTTGTCATCATGTGCATTGGCGGGCTGGTCTGCTACGAGGCTCTGGCTCAAGCAGGTTATGATTTCAAAGGGGGCTTGGCATCCTTTCTGGCGTTCATCAATCCGGCTACACCCGCAAAGTCATTCACGATCTTTTCAGTGTTGGCGTTCGGTTTTATCCTCGGCCTCAAGCACGCGGTTGAAGCAGACCATGTGGCCGCCGTCTCGACGATTGTCAGCGAGCGGCAGAGCCTCTGGAGTTCTTCTCTGGTTGGAGGACTGTGGGGCTTGGGGCACACCATCTCGCTGCTGGTCGCAGGCATCGCGGTCATTCTTCTGCACATAAAAATCAGCGAACGCACTGCTCTGGCTCTGGAATTTGGCGTGGCGCTGATGCTCATCCTGCTTGGCCTGCTTGCCATCAGGAAACTCTGGCGCGGCGGACAACTGCACCTGCACGCGCACGAGCACGGCGGGCATCTACATGCTCACCCGCACCTGCACGACCCAGAGCCGGAGACGGAGCCGCACACACATCACGGCCTCAAGCTCGGCGCGCGTCCACTGGTGATTGGAATGGTGCATGGCCTTGCGGGCAGCGCGGCGTTGATGCTGCTGGTGCTTTCGACCATCTCATCGCCGGTCGTTGGATTGACTTACATAGTCATCTTCGGCATCGGCTCCATCGGCGGGATGATGCTGATGAGCGCGCTCGTCGGGCTGCCGATGCGCCTGACGGCAAAACGCTTTACGCGCGCCAACCTGATGATTCGCGGGCTGGCGGGATTGTTCAGCGTGAGCTTTGGCCTCTTTATGGTTTATGAAATCGGGTTCGTAGGTGGATTGTTCCGCTGATTCAAATTTCGTACTAGAGAGTCGCCTGCGAAATGAATGGTGAGGTGATTCCGCAGCCTCCGCGTGCTTCCTGCGCGCTGGCTGTGATGATTAAAGCTCCGCGCGCGGGCGCGAGTAAGACGCGCCTTGTGCCGCCGCTCTCTGCTTCTGAAGCTGCCGCTTTGAGCATCTGCTTCCTGCGTGACACGACTGCTAAAATCGCTGATATTACAGCTCAGGTAAACGCCGTAGGCATCGCCGTTTATACGCCCGCAGGAGCGGAAGCGGCCTTTGATGGTCTGCTCCCTGAAACCTTCAGCCTGCTCGCGCAGCGCGGCGAATCTTTGGGCGATAGGCTCTTTCATGCTGCTGAAGATTTGCTGGCGCTGGGTTACGAATCATTGTGTCTGGTTGATTCGGACAGCCCGACGTTGCCGCCCGCGTTGCTGGCAGATGCGGTCGCCGCTTTGTCGCGCAAGGGTGATCGCGTCGTGCTGGGCGCGGCGGAAGATGGCGGCTATTACCTGATCGGGTTGAAGAACGCACACCGCCGTCTGTTTACAGAGATAGAGTGGAGCAACGCGCGAGTTCTCTCGCAGACTATCGAGCGAGCCGCAGAGATCAAGCTTGAGGTCGAAATGCTGCCCGTCTGGTACGACGTGGATGACGCAGCGACTTTACAACAGCTTTGCGAAGAATTATTTGGCCTGCATGCGCGCGATGGCTTAAACGGTTACGCCGCGCCGCACACGCGCGATTTTCTAGCCCGTCTGATTGAGCAAGAGGGGCGCGAGCGTGTCTGGCCGCGCTCTGCGTCGAGCGGGAATCAGGTTTGATGAAAAGATTTCGCTCCCTGATAAATGCCAAAATGCTGAGCTGGACGAATCTCTCTTGCGTCGCGCTCGGCTGCGCCTTGCTTGTGCTTTATCATGTCGGCTTACGCGCTCAAGGCCCGGAAAGTATTCTGTGGTTTATCAAGCTCGCGCTGGCGCAGTCCATAATTTATCTAGTCGCCGCATACCTCATCCTGCGCGCTCGCCCGTCGCGCTCGTCGTTGTTGCTCGTCATTATTTTCGCAGCCCTTTTCCGGCTTAGTATTCTTTTTGCGCCGCCGTATCTTTCGGACGACATCTATCGTTATATCTGGGATGGCCGCGTGCAGGCGTCGGGGATCAATCCGTACCTGCACCTTCCTGTTGACGAGCCGGTGGCGCACCTGCGCGACGAGGAGATTTATACAAAGATTAACCGGCGCGATTATGCGCACACGGTTTACCCGCCGGTCGCGCAGGTAATCTACCTGCTGGCAACGCGTGTGAGCGAGAGCGTCACCTGGATGAAAGCCTTCTTAGTCGGTTTCGAGGCGCTCACGCTCTACGCACTGATTCAGTTGCTCGCTTCGTTTAACTTACCCGCGCAGCGTGTGCTCCTTTACGCGTGGCATCCGTTAATCGTCTGGGAATTCGCGGGCAGCGGCCACGTTGACGCGGCGATGATCGCTTTTGTCTCGCTTGCTTTATTAGCGCGCCGCCGGAATTCGGAAGTCGCGACAGGGATCGCGCTGGCCGCAGCCACGCTCATCAAATTTTATCCTGTGATTTTGCTTCCGGCACTCTACAAACGTTGGAGTTGGAAGATGCCCGTCGCTTTCATCCTGACGATAGCGCTGGCTTATCTTCCGTATCTGAGCGCGGGGTTTAAAGTGCTTGGGTTTCTGCCCGGCTATACTAAAGAGGAAGGATTACAAAGCGGTGCGCGTTTTTATCTTTTGAATCTGGCGCGACGCGCGTTTGGCGAAGCGAATGTGCCGAACGCGGCATTTATTATCTTCGCGCTTCTGATTTTGGCCGTCGCCGCCGTTTGGGCATTGCGAAAGCGCGAGACGCAAGACGCAGATTACATCGCGCGGGCTTTTGTGCTGGCTTCAATGTTTACACTGCTCCTCTCGCCGCGCTATTCGTGGTACTTTGCGTGGCTGATACCGTTTCTCTGCTTGATGCCGCTGGCGCCGATTCTACTTTTAACGACGGCGCACTTTATCTTCAATGCGTTATGGATCAATGATGCGCCAAGCGCCGTTTTCGCTCTCAATACATTTGTCTTTCTGTCCTGCGCCATTGTCGGGCTGGTCACCCTCTTGAAACAACGCGCCGCAAAGGCAAGCCTGAATGAGTGAACCGCAGAGCCGCCGCTTTCTTTGAAATCGCTCTAATCCAACACGGATGGCGCGTTCGTACATCTTAACGGATTGAATAAACACACCAATTTGGAGCAATTTGAAAATGAATAGACGTTCCTTTCTGACATCCGGCATGGCGCTGGGAGCTTTTGTCGTTCTGTCTAAAACATCACTTGCATCCGCGTTAAATTATGGAGAGACAAACGGCCATGCTCCCGACACGCCGCCGTTTAAGAAAGTCATCAAAACCGATGCCGAGTGGAAACGGATTCTGACGCCGGAGCAGTATCACGTCACGCGGCAAAAAGGAACTGAAGCCCCTTATTCAAGCCCGCTGAATAACATTCACGAAAAGGGAGTCTTCGAGTGCGTCTGCTGCCAGCTCCCTCTGTTTAGCTCGAACGCGAAGTTCGACTCCGGCACGGGTTGGCCGAGCTTCTGGAAACCAATTGCCAGACAGAATGTGCGCGAGGAAGTTGATAACAGCCTGTCCGACACGCGTACAGAGGTTTTGTGCGCGAGGTGCGATGGACACTTAGGTCATGTCTTTGAGGATGGGCCGGAACCGACCGGTTTGCGTTACTGCATGAATGGAGTGGCGCTCCGGTTTGTTAAGAAGCGATAAAAACCAAACCCAAGAATGAAGCATTTGAAGCCAACCAATTCCGGCAATCATTAAGGATTATTTTCGCAGAGCTTGATAGCTTGTTGCAGCAGCCGAGCCATTCTCTCGGCTTTTTCTTTGTTACTGAATTGCAGGTCAAGACCGTTGTAGTTGTTGACGGTCCCGCTCCCGTCGCCTTTGGATTCTCGAATCGCCGGCGCGCCGCCGACGGTCGTGATGGACAGATTCCAGATGGGAGTAGAATACGTCGTGTTCGGTTTGCTCCGCAGCTCGACCTTAACTTCGAGCGGATCAAGGTCTGAGAGGGCGACTGAGGTTGTGTCTTTACCGTCGCGCCATTCGATGCGGCAGTCGTCGAACCTTAGAGGCTCGTATTCGATCATCACTTCGGAAGTGACCTTGACGACGTTGGCGTCCTCGCCGGGGGCTGTGATCGTGTAAGTGAGCTTGTTCGAGAATTCCGCCTTCAATAACCTCAACGTCTCTTCAATCGTCGGCTCGCGTCGCGCGACGGCGCTCGCCTTGGGCGCGGTTTCGCCGGTTGGCGCGACGGCCTGCTCTGTCTTCGCTAGCTCTGCCGCAGCCTCCTGCTCCGGCGCTTTGCCAAGCCTCGCGGCCTCGGCTCTCTTTGCTTCAAGTTTGCGCAGCCGAATTCTCGCCAGACCTGCGAATTCGCCCGCTGGATATTTCTTCAGATAAGCGGCGAACTCTTCAGGGTCGTCGCTGTTTTTGATGCTGTTCCAAAAAGCCAACTCGGCGGCGAGCTGTGAAGCCGTGTCTCCGGTCGGCTGCCCGGCAGGTGCAACGGGCGAAGGTTTGGTTCGAGGAGGCAGGGGCGCGTCGCTTTCCGCTTTCTGTGTCTTCGCGCTCGCACCACCGGATGCTGCTGGCTGCGGCAGAGTCACGCCGCCCGGCTCAAGCTGGCGCGTTTGTGGCTTGACCGCAGGACTTTGGACGGCAGCGGTGTTCGCGCCGCTCCGCGCGTTCTGCTCCGGTCGCGCGACGGTGGCGCCGCGACCTTCCCCTCGCAGTTCCTTATCCAACTTTTTCGCCAGCGCCTTGTCCATTCCCTCTAACACTGCGAGTTGTTTTTCCGCCGCTTCCATCTGCCCTGAACCTATGTAAGCAAGGCCAAGAGACAGGTGAGCCTCCGGGTAGTCGTTCTTGAGCCTGACCGCTTGCCGCAAGTAGGAAAGCGCATCCTTGTAGTTTTCCAAGTTGAGGTAGGCGTAGCCGAGGCCGTGATGCGCTTCGGCATACTGGGAATCTAAGCTGATGGCTTTTGCCAACGGCTTGAAAGCGTCGCCGTACATAGCCATGTCGTTGTACGCCATACCGAGGCTGTAGTGCGCTTCCGCGTTCGAGGGAGCGACGCGGACGGCCTCCTTGTAGGCGGCGAAGGCTTCGTTATACTTCCCCAGACTCATATACGCGTCGCCAACATAGATGTGCGCTTCCGGGTGGCGCGGGCTTAACACGATAGCCAGCTTGTAGGCTACGAGCGCTGACGCCCAGTCGCCCGCGTCTGCGTGGCTCTGTCCCTCATCGAGATATTTATTCACACGGTCGTCTTCTTCAGTAGGTGGCGGCCTGCGCGAATTCTCCCGCGACTGTGCGCCCCTCCCGGTCCGCTTCTGACCGAACGCGTCGTCAACGCCTGCGCCGCAAAGCATCAGGAGCATCAGCGCCATGCAGGCGGCTGCTCGTTCGCATCTGTGAAGGTTCATGATTGGTAGGCTTCCTGTCGTCTTCCGGGGTGACAGTTCTGTTCACTCTCGCCCGAACGCCTTCGATGAGTCACCGCATGTTTGGTGGGGAGAGTCCTTTGCGCGAGGCGCGACCCAATTTATCACGAGGCGTGTGCTTCGACAATGCTGCCGACGGGAGAGGAATATCCTCATCAGAGTTCTGAGCTAATTGATTGAAAAATTTTGAGGCGGAGAAAGAAAGGGAGACTTGAACAGGGATTACATAAGAAATTCCAGTCTCCCCCTTCGCTCACTGCCGGGCGGACACTCTTTCGGTATCCGTAATTCTAAAGTGAGCGTGGCGCTATCGGGGCGAGTGGTTTCATCTTTACATTATATGTGGGTGAAAGCAAGGTGATGAAATTTTCGAGTCACTTCTGATATTGCCATCCGGCAATAAGTCGGCTATAGTTCAAGACAACTAGACGGTTGGTGAATCCTTCCGTCCATGTGGTTGGTGGGGTGAGGACACTGACCACTACTGAATAGGCGCACAGCCCCAAAAGCTTGTGCGCCTATTCGCTTTTTCATTCGATGCTTTGACACCGGCGTTGATACTGCCAATCCCCATCAGAGGGCAAGCCGGTCGCTTCAGCTCTCATCGCCTCCGGCTGCCAGTCAAATATTTTTGAGCATTCCGTTGCCAGATGATCCTCTTTCCTCCTGGATTTCGCGTATCTAAGTGGAGAAGCTTTACAGAATCACAGAGAGAGAATCGGTTGACGCCATGAAGCCTCAAAATAACATCAGAATCATTAAGAGAGAGCAGCGCGAAAGTATGCCTGAGACGACCGGCGCCGAAGCGAAAAGCCGCCAAGGCTTGCCGCATGCGACCAGAGAAGCTGCCGGAAATGTGGCCGCTTGGGTAAAGGAGTTCCAGCAACGCCGTCAGCCTAATCCACGACATGCCTTTGCGAATTTGTTCGCCGCCCCGTTAAATTCTATGTCATGAAGATGCAAGAGCATCAGGCATAGTTCGGACGCTTCGCTGTGGGCTACTTAAACCGAGTTGTAAGTTAATCAATTGCCACTAGCTTCAGCTAGTGGATAGATTGCACAACAGAAAAAGGCTTTAGCCAAAATATAAATAAATTCTAGTCCTTATTGCTTTAGCTCAAATTGTTCGGCTAAAGCCAACAGCTGAGTAACCTTGATCCACTAGCTGAAGCTAGTGGCAATTTAAGCAATCCACCGATACATCTATCTCTAGCAGCTAGGATTAATCATCAGGCTCATCCGCTCCCACCTTCTGACTTTACGCTTAATAGATTAGGACTTACGCAAGAGCCATTTTGACGGACGGGGATTTCAATTGCTCAATCAAGTAATCCGAGAGTTGACCGAACTTGATTTGATAGACCGTCCGTCC